>CAMKAA010000120.1 GCA_946410365.1 uncultured Lachnospiraceae bacterium
AAGTATCCCTGAGGAGCTGCTTGCCGAGCTCTCCGCCGCCTTCGCCGATGGCCATCGTGCCGAGCGCGCCGTAACGGGTGTGGGAGTCGGAGCCCAGGATCATCTTGCCGCAGCCGGCCATCATCTCACGCATGTACTGGTGGATAACGCCGATGTGCGGAGGAACATAGATGCCGCCGTACTTCTTTGCTGCCGTGAGGCCGAACATGTGGTCATCTTCGTTGATCGTGCCGCCGACCGCACACAGGGAGTTGTGGCAGTTGGTCAAAACATAGGGCAGCGGGAACTTTTCCATTCCGGAAGCTCTTGCTGTCTGGATGATTCCTACGAAAGTGATGTCATGGGATGTCATCGCGTCGAACCTGATGCGAAGGTTGTCCATGTTATCGGATATATTGTGTGCCTTCATGATCGAATATGCGATCGTTCCTTTTTTGGCCTCTGCAGGATCAGCCTTTTTGCCGATCATCTGCTCTACCCTGGCAGCCTCTGCCTCGGGGACGATTTCATTGCCATTAACCAGATATACACCGCCGTCATACAATTTAACCATTGTTTACCTCCTGTTAACTATCTGTCCTTATGGTTGTTTTCATTTCTGTCTTACAGGATCATCGCGACTGCAAAGTTGAAAATAGCGCATGTGATGACACTGAGCGGCACTGCTGTGAAAAGCAGTCTGTTGAAGAGAGTGTTGCGCTCTTCTTCATCGCCGCAGGAGCCGAGGATCAGCGAACCGCCTGAAGAGAAGGGGCTGATCGCAGAGGACTGAGCGCCAATGACTGTGCATGCAAACAGCGCTGTAGCAGACAGTCCTGTGGATGCTGCAAGGCCGGGGATCAGAGGGAACAGTGCGGGAGCAACTACGCCCGTAGTGGAACTGAAGAAGCTCATGATCGCGCCTACAATACTGAAAGCGATAGGAACCAGGAAAGTGGGAACGTTCGCGCCGATCCAGTTGGACAGTGCCTGAATGGTTCCGGCTTCCACTGCGACTGCGATGAGCATGCCTGCGCCTGCGATCATAATGATGGTGTTCCAGGGAATTCTCGCAATGGCTTCTTTCTGCGGTGCCAGCTTCATAAGCAACGCGATCACTGCAAAGATGATGGCTACCAGTCCTACATCGACCTTACCGGCGATCATTTTGATCACTTCGTTTCCGGGCATGAAGAGCTTGAGCAGAGGGAAGATCAGCACGATGACCATCATGGCGATCATCAGAGTGAGGGTTGTCTTCTGGACCTGTGTGAATGCCTCCGGCTTCTTAAACTCTACTCCCTGGCCGATGTTGCGGTTGGATTTAAATCCAAAGCGCACGATCGTGACCAGAATTACAGAGAACAGAACTGCGAGCAGGAAAATCAGCATTTCGGTCTTGAATGTGTCGATTGCCGGCAGGTCGGGGTTGTTTTCATAAGCCGTATCAGCAAGGCCCCTGAATACTACGCCGAGGTTGGAAGTCGGGAAATTGCCTCCCGCCAGTGCTCCGCAGTTGATCGCAATGGCGCCGGTCAGCTTGTCCATTCTGGACTCCTCACAGATCAAAAGAGTGATCGGCGCAAGGAATGCCAGAACTGTAAAGTATGTCGCACCCATCACAGAAAGGATGATCGCTACAGCCAGCAGTGCGTAAGGCAGAAGTCCGGGGAACTTTCTGCAGGTATAGAGAAGTGATCCGGACATCTTCTCCAGTGTTCCGTTTACCGCCGCGATATTGTAAAAGAGCGAAACGGAAAGGATAACGAACATTGTGCTCGTCGGCCAGAAGCTGATGATTTCCTTCGGCTTAAGGCCCATAACGAAACATCCGATAATGTATGCAAATACCATGCAAAACAGACCTGTATTGATCTTTGTCTTTGCACCCAGAAAGATCGCGATAGCAATCGCAGCGATAATAAATATTCCTAACATGATGCTTTCCTCCTTCTTCTATCAATCAGAATCTGTATACTTTTGCGGGGTTATCTACCAGTATCTTCTTGAAGTTCTCATAATTTCCGGCCTGCTCGTAGAGAGCGTCCAGCATATCCGAATCATTGGGGAAGTTCTGTTTTTTGTCATATACGATAGGGTGCGGCCAGTCGGTTCCCCACAGGCAGCGGTCAGGATTGACCTGGCACAGAGCCTTGCCCACCGCGATCGTGTCGGAAAAATCTTCCTTGACGGAGTCAATATACAGGCCTGTCAGTTTGAGCCAGATCTTCTCATCTTTAAGAAGCCCGCACAGAACCTCAAAAGCAGGATGGTTCACGCCCTGATCCGCAGGCAGGTGGCCTCTGTGGTCGATGATGACTTCACAGGGAAGCTCTCTGATGAACTGCTCCATGGAAACGACCAGATCTGCTGCCATGAAAAAGCTGATCGACCATCCCATAGGTGCAACTCTCTCCGCCAGTGTCCGGATCTCATCCAGTTTGGAGGGACCGCCGCCGCTGTTGAGATTAAAGCGAAGGCCTTTGACTCCCATATTGTCCATCTCGCGCAGCTCTTCATCGGTCACTGTATTGTCGATGACCACGACAGCACGGGTATTCTCTTTTCCCATTGTCTGCAGGGCGTCCAATGTGCAGCGGTTATCCAGCGCGTACGCCGAAGGCTGAACAATGACGTTCCTTGTAGTACCGAGCTTCTTCTGCAGAAGCCTGTAGCAGGCTACGTCAGCCGGGGGCTGGTTTCTTACATCTTCCGGGCGATAAGGGAAACGTACCGGATCGTAGATGTGATGGTGGCAGTCACACGCCCCGGCGGGGATCTCGTGGGAAGGATTATTTCTTCCTGTGCAATAAGGTACCTGAATTCCGATTGTGCTCATGCTGTGCTCCTCCTTCTTTCCTGGTGTCTGTGTTTTGGCTTTGTGTCCTGAGTCGATGTCCTGAATTGATGTCCGGGACCTGTGTTCTGACTCTGTGTTCTATCCCTGATCTGTTTTTCTATACTCCAATCATAGAATCTGTGCGCTTGCCTCGAAAGTATCAAAGCCCTATACTGGATATAGGCAATTCCTATAACTATAGTCATTGTTTTATCCGATAATAAAAGAAAGGCATTTGCATATGAAAAAACCATCTGTCATACCGGGACCTCAAGGAGAAACAATGGAATTCAAGGAGATCGACTATATTTTGACCATAGCGGAATGCGGCAGCCTCTCAAAGGCAGCGGATAAACTGCTGATGACGCAGCCCTCCCTGTCGCAATTCCTGCAGCAATTCGAAGCTCAGCTGGGCTGCCAGCTCTTCCTGCGCACGACCCGGGGCGTGGTGCCCACCGTGGCCGGAAAGGCTTTTATAGATGACGCTGTCATGATTCAGCGCTTATATAGGGAGACACAGATCAGGCTCCGCGACATCAACGACGTCAAAGGCGGCAGCGTCCGGCTTGGCATCTCGACTTTCCGCGCGCAGGAATTCCTTCCTCCGATCCTGGAGAAGTTCTACGCCAAATTCCCGGAAGTCGCTGTCGAGATCACAGAATTGGACACCATCCCCTTGGAGACACACGTCCTGGAGGGAACTGTTGACATGGGCATCGTCGCCTTCCCCCTTCATAAATTAAGAAAGGACGAAAATATTGAGATCCTTCTCAATGACGAAGTAGTCATTGCGGCCAAAAAAGACCACCCGATCCATCGGTACCTTCATACCGGGGAGGATGGCCGAATATGGGTCAATTTCCGTGACGCTGCTCGATTTGAATTTGTACTTGGCCCGGTGGATACCAGACTTGGCAGAATCGCAAGGCAGCAGTTCCACGCCTGCAAAAAAACTCCCATCACCCGCAACGACAACCTCTCTGCCTCGCTGGCTCTGTCAATGGCCAGACGCGGCCTGGCACTCGCACTGACCTACAGTTCCGCCATGTCCACCAGAAACGTCGACTTTATATCCATCGGCGAAGAGGGGATCTATCTGCCCCTGGCCCTGGCTTACCCGCC
>CAMKAA010000121.1 GCA_946410365.1 uncultured Lachnospiraceae bacterium
GCGCATAAAGAGAGGCCGGGAAGCGCGGGTAAACCCGCTGCTTCTCAGCCTCTTTTTTATGATCAGTCTCTACCACACTCTCCAATGCGGCTTTGCGCGGCTGTAGGAGATATAGGAAAAGGCATTGCGGATCCAGAGGACGCTGCAGCCTTCTTCCGTCGGAGAATCCTCTTTATCATCAGGTATTGTTATCGCGATCACATCAAACCGGATCCCTGTGCCGAAAGGGTCTATGCCCTTCCCGTGCATGTAGAAGTCCGCGCACCTGCAGATTCTCTTCTGTTTGGCGGCGCCTACCGCCTCAAGTCCGCTGCCGCTCTTCTCCCCGGCTTTCCGGGCCTTCACTTCTACAAAAACAAGAGTTTCATCCTGCTGCCCGATGATATCGATCTCCGCTTCCCTGGACCTGAAGTTCCTCTCCAGTATTCTGACCCCGCGCGACGACAGATACTCTGCCGCCAGATCCTCCATCTCTTTTCCTGTCTTTCTCAGGTTTTCTCCCGGCAACTGCCGAACACCTCCCGTCACTGCCAAACGATCCTGGTGATGAAAGACCTCCTGTGGATCGGACAAGGTCCAAACTCCCGGATCGCGTCCATATGCTCTCTGGTCCCGTACCCTTTGTGCTTCGCGAATCCGTACTCCGGGTACTTCTCATCCATCTCTTCCATGATCCTGTCCCTGGTCACCTTGGCCAGAATAGAGGCGGCCGCGATGGAAATACACTTTGCGTCTCCTTTGATGACAGGAACCTGCGGAATTGCAATACCTGGGATCGTAACTGCGTCGTTGACAAGAATGGTAGGTTTTACCTTCAGCTGACTTACTGCAAGGCGCATCGCCTCGTAAGTGGCCTGCAGGATATTGATCTCATCGATACGTGCAGGATCCGCAAGGCCGACTGCCCATGCCAGCGCCTCTTCCTTAATCTGGTCAAAAAGCATATCTCTCTTCTTAGCTGAGAGTTTCTTGGAGTCATTCAGGTACAGAATGTCGTGATCCGCGGGCAGTATGACGGCTCCTGCAGCTACAGGTCCCGCCAGCGGTCCTCTACCCGCCTCGTCGATCCCGGCGATCACAAACACTTCGCTCCCTGCGGCCTCCTTCGCGAGTTCTGTCTCGAACTCCCGCATTCCCCTGACCCGCTCTTTTTCCAGTTCCAGTTTGATCTTCTGTTTCTCAGTCATAATTTTCTTTCGTGATCATTCTCCTGTGAGAAGTCCAAATTCGCTGAAGGGATACAGCCTAAGCCATGCTCTTCCGATTATGATGGACCGGGGAATATTCCCTACTTCCGGATATCGGCTGTCCAAACTTACCTCTCTGTTGTCTCCGAGGACAAAATATTCATCCTCCCCGAGGACGATCTTCCCCTGCATCTGCTGGGGCTGCGTGATCCCGTATCCGTATTCTTCCTGCAGTTCTTTGCCGTCTATAAAGATCCTGCCGTCTTCGCTTATCTCCACCGTCTCGCCGGGCAATCCGATGATCCTCTTGATGTAGTATTCATTCACAGGCTCATGGGGAAAGACGATGACCTCAAATCTCTCCGGCTCCCGGAAGCGGTAAGTGATCTTATCCGTGATCAGCTGGTTTCCGTTCTGAAGTGTAGGCACCATGGAATTTCCGATCACTTCCGTGCGCTGTCCTACAAAACGCACGATCAGAAAAGAGAGAAAAAGGACTGCTGCGATATACAGCACATTGGAAAGAATGTTCTTTGCCTCTTTACTCACTGCATTCTCCTCCTTCCGGCGGTGTCTCAAGAGAGATCCTTCCGGTCTTGCCGTTTCTGAAATCGTCCAGGATCATTTTCGAGGCTCTCTGCCAGTCCGGTTCGCCGCCCGTTTTGAGAAGGTTCCTCGACAGGGCGATCTCTTCCAGGAGTTTCACATTGTCCATGGGAAATTCCCATTCCGCTCCTTCAGGGGCATATCTTTCTTTTATAAGGGCGGGATACTCTCTCTGAAGAAAATCGAGCAGTTCAAGGGACAGTTCCTGCTCCTCCAGCAGTTCCTGGCGGATCGCTCCCGTCAGAGCCAGATTGACTCCGACCTGTCTGTCCTCGAACTTGGGCCACAGAATTCCGGGTGTATCCAGAAGTTCCAGGTTTTTATTGAGACGGATCCACTGCTTGCCCCTTGTGACGCCCGGTTTATTGCCCGTCTTGGCGCTCGCCTTGCCTGCAAAAGAATTGATAAAAGTGGATTTTCCGACATTAGGGATACCAACGACCATCGCTCTTAAGGGGCGTCCGACGATCCCTCTTCTCTTATCTCTCTCCCTCTTGGCGGCACATGCCTTTTCCACGTAAGCTTTGATCTTTTCATTGGCCTTTCTGGTTCGCGCGTCCATGGCAATGACCATAAAGCCTTTGTCCTCGAAGTATTTCTGAAACTTCGCCGTCCGGGCAGGATCCGCCATATCCGCCTTCGTCATCAGAAGGATCCTGGCTTTATTCCCGCAAAGTGAATCGATGTCCGGATTGCGGCTGCTAAGCGGGATCCTGGCATCCGCCAGTTCGATCACCAGATCCACAAGGCCTATATTTTCCTGCATCATCCTGCGGGCCTTGGTCATATGCCCCGGATACCACTGATAATCCATCCGCTCCTCCATTCCTTTCAACTAAATATGCCGCACTGCATTCACAGCGCGGCATACCTTCAAACTCGCTTTTATTGATCAACGGTCGTTCAGAGCCTTGACCTTGGCTTTCTTGCCGCTCAGGTTGCGGAGATAGTTGAGCTTCGCTCTTCTGACTTTACCGCGTCTGACAACGTCAACCTTCTCAACGTTGGGGCTGTGAAGGGGCCATGTCTTCTCAACGCCGATTCCGCTGGATTCCTTGCGGACGGTGAAAGTAGTTCTGGCGCCGCCGCCCTGGATCTTCAGGACTGTTCCCTCGAAGATCTGGATTCTCTCGCGGTTGCCCTCTTTGATCCTGTTGTGAACACGTACTGTGTCACCGATGTTGAACTGAGGAGCGTTCTCCTTCAGCTGTTCTTTCTCGAGTTCCTTGATGATTTCGTAATTCATTTCAATCTCCTTTATACTGGGGACGTTCTTGCCGTCATTCACCGCCTGACGGGCTGCGGCAGAGGACCGTCTTAGATTTGGGACATGCTGCCAAAGCAACATTAATAATTTACCACATAGGCCGAGCGGATGCAAGCAAAATATTATTTGCAATATTTTGCCGCGTCCGGGTGCTCTTCCATATACTTTTCATACAGGTCAGGCCTTCTGAGCCTTGTCCTCTCCAGTGACTGTTCCTTCCTCCAGCGGTCCACTTTCGCGTGGTCGCCGGACAGAAGCACCGCCGGCACTTTCTTGTCTCTCCATACCTCAGGCCGTGAATACTGCGGGTATTCCAGCAGTCCGTTCATAAAGGAATCCGTGTCCGCGGAGACGCCGTTTCCGAGCACGCCCGGAATCAGCCTCGATACCGTGTCTATGACCACCATGGCCGGCAGCTCGCCGCCCGTAAGGACATAGTCACCTATCGAGATCTCGTCCGTCACGATCTCCTCGAGGACTCTCTCGTCGATCCCCTCGTAGTGGCCGCAGAGAATGATGAGATTTTCCTCCTGCGCCAGTTCCTGCGCCTTCGCCTGATTGAAGGTGCTGCCCTGAGGCGTCATATAGACGACTCTGGCAGGTTTTTCCAGAGTATTCTGCACTGCCATACAGGCGTCGTAGACGGGCTGCGCCTGCATCAGCATGCCGGCTCCTCCGCCGTAAGTGTAATCGTCAACTTTCCTGTGCTTGTTGGCGGCATAATCCCTTATATTGACCGCGTCCAGACTGACCAGCCCTTTCTGCATCGCCCTTCCGGTTATGCTGGTAGCCAGCCCCTGTTCGATCATTTCGGGAAAAAGTGTCAAAACATAGAATCTCATATCACAGGTTCTCCAGTCCGGGGAGAAGATG
>CAMKAA010000122.1 GCA_946410365.1 uncultured Lachnospiraceae bacterium
ACCATGATCACCATCATGATCACGGACACGGCCATCACCATCACCACACGGGAATGAAGGAGATCCGGGAGATCATCGGAAATCTGGAAATGACAGAAGGGGCCAGGGCCCTGGCGCTGCGGATCTTTGAGATCCTGGCACAGGCTGAGTCCGAGGCACACGGAGTACCTGTCGATGAAGTACATTTCCACGAGGTGGGAGCGATCGACTCCATCGTCGATATTGTGGCGGCGGCTGTCTGCTTCGATGACCTTGGGATCAGGAATGTGGCTGTGACAGAGATCACGGAAGGAAGCGGCACGGTGCGCTGCCAGCACGGGATCTTGCAGGTGCCTGTACCTGCCGTGGCGAATATAGCAAAGGCGCACAGGCTGCCGATGCGTTTCACTTCCAGAAAGGGAGAACTGGTAACTCCGACAGGCGCGGCCATTGCGGCGGCGCTGAGGACGCAGGAAGAGCTGCCGGAGCGTTTCGTGATCGAGAGAACCGGACTCGGAGCCGGAAAGAGGGAATATGAGATCCCCAGTATCCTGCGCGCGATGGTGATCGAGCCTTGCGGCCGGATGCAGGAAAACGGGCGCGGGAAAGATACCGTGTGGAAACTGGAGTGCGACATTGATGACAGCACGGGAGAGCAGCTGGGTTACGCGCTTGAGAAGCTCTATCAGGAGGGCGCCCGGGAGGCACACTTCGCGCCGGTCTTTATGAAGAAGAACAGGCCGGGCTGGGAGCTCACGGTAATCTGTGACAGGGAGCATCTTCAGAAACTGGAAGATGTGATCTTTAGTCAGACGACTACCATCGGGATCCGGAAACAGGAAATGGAGCGCACTGTTTTGACAAGGAAAACAGTGGACGTGGAGACCCGGTTCGGGGTGATCCCCGTGAAGGTCAGCGGAGAAGGTACCTATAAAAGGGTCCATCCGGAGTATGAAAAAGTCAGCGGAGCGGCGTCGGAGCACGGAGTACCTTTCGGAGCGGTCTATGACGAAGTGCTGACAATGGCATATAGAAATGATGATATTTCTTAGCAGAAAGGCGGGTTAGACGGTGAGAACATTTAGTGTAATCAGAAATAAACCGGATTTTGCAGAGGTGTATGAGCAGGAGTATTCCTATGTGTACAACTATATTTATATGCAGGTGATGCACAGAGAGAATACAGAAGACCTGGTGAGTGACATATTTATGAGAGCGATGTCCCACTACGACAGTTTTGATCCCTCAAAGGCATCAGTGCGCACATGGCTGTGCACTATCGCGAGAAACTGCCTGATCGATTATTTCCGCAAGAACGGGCGGAGAAAGACAGAGAATCTGGACGACGCGCCGGAGCCCTCTGCAGTCGATGAGTATGACATCCTTAAAAACCCGGTCAACAAGGAAGTATACCGGCTGCTTGAGAAACTCTCTGACGATGAGAGGGAACTGCTCAGCATGATCTATGTGCAGGAGCTCAAGAATCCGCAGATCGGAGAGATCCTGGGAATCAATGCCAAAGCGGTAAGCGAGAGACACAGACGCCTTCTGGCGAAACTGCGTGCGATGGAAAAGGGAAAGAGCGCTGGTGATTTTCTCGATTTCTCGTAACGGCTGCCTGAGCAGAGCGATATAAAAGGCTGTGCTCAGTCCAGCTTCTTACCGATAGTAAAACGGTTTTCGCCATCGGCGTATACATAGGACAGGGAATCGGAGTATTTCTGCACAAGAAAGATACCCAGACCGCCGATCGGCCGTTTCTCAGCGGGAGCAGTGACGTCGGGAGACTGCTTGCGGAGCGGGTCGTAGGGAATGCCGCTGTCCCGGAAAGTCAGGTACAGGAAGTTCTGCTCCCGGTCAAGACTAAGGTCCAGGGACACCATGCCGGCGTTGTCAGGATATGCGTAATTGGCAACGTTGATGAAGACCTCCTCCACGACCATGTCGAGTTCGAAGAGGGTGCGCATGCTGCAGGGAACGGAGTCAAGAAAACTGCGCACTTGTTCCTGCGCGGCGGCAAAATTCCCCGGAACGGCTGCCAGTGTGATGGTATGAATGCCTTCTGCTGAAGAAGTGCTGATCGGCTTGAAATCGCCCATAGGACAGTTCCTTTCGAATGCCTGATGGCAGATTGAAATTCTCTGCTTATTACGAGTACTTAGTATATTATATTACAGTATTCGCAGAAAAGAAAATTTTCTCAAAAAATATTTCCATTCCTCATGGAAGGCCGCGCAAAACGGCGTATATAGATATAAATAAAAACAAGGGGGTAGCAATATGAGCTCCATGAACGAAAACTTACTTGATATGATCGCTCGCGCTGATTTCAGTTCGGAGACCGATTTCAAGAATGTTCTCAGAAAGAGACTGTTTGAGAGCAATGCAAATAAGAAATCCGGGATCCTCCAGTTCCAGCGTTTATCTGATATGGAATTGAATATGGTATCTGCAGCAGGAGATATGGATTTACTCAGGCAGCAGGAACAGAAAAAGAAAAATGAAAAGAATCAGTGATGAGAACGGAAATCACACAGCCGCGGTGCATAAGATAGTGCACAGTGGCTTTTTCCGTGTGCGCAAGGGTTTGTCAGGACACAGACCCTTTTTTTATTGTAATTTCCGGAAGGTCGTGGAATAATTTGTAGGAAATGTGTTGGACAGCATTATTGAAAGGAGCCAGACAAAAATGGATTACGGTCAGATCGCGCTGGAAAAGCACGCGCAGTGGAAGGGCAAAATAGAGGTCACAGCCAGAGCGGCCGTTGACAGCGCAGAGGCGCTCAGCATCGCTTACACACCCGGAGTGGCAGCACCCTGCCTTGAGATACAGAAGCACCCTGAGAAGAGTTATGAACTCACCAGAAGGTGGAATACGGTGGCGGTGGTCACCGATGGAACAGCGGTTCTTGGACTGGGCGATATCGGTCCGGAAGCCGGAATGCCTGTCATGGAGGGTAAGTGTGTCCTCTTTAAGGCGTTTGGCGATGTGGACGCGATCCCGCTGTGCGTCAGAACCCACGACGTAGATGAGATCGTCCGCACGGTGAGCCTTCTCGCGGGCTCTTTCGGCGGCATCAACTTAGAGGACATTGCAGCTCCCAGATGTTTTGAGATTGAGAAAAAACTCAAGGAATGCTGCGACATTCCGATCTTCCACGATGACCAGCACGGAACTGCAGTGATCACACTGGCAGGTCTTATGAACGCGCTCAAGGTCGTGGGCAAGAAGATCGAGGATGTGAAGATCGTCACTTCCGGAGCAGGCGCGGCGGGCATCGCGATCATAAAGCTTCTGATGGCAATGGGTCTTAAGAATGTCATCATGACGGACCGCAAGGGAGCGATCTACGAGGGCAGAGAGGGCCTTAACCCTGTCAAGGAAGAGATGGCGAAGATCACAAACTTTAATCGCGAAGCGGGCACGCTGGCAGATGTGATCAAGGGCGCAGACGTCTTCATCGGCGTATCCGCTCCCGGCACTCTGACTCAGGATATGGTGCGCAGCATGGCGAAGGATCCTATCATTTTCGCCTGCGCGAATCCCACGCCCGAGATCTTTCCGGACGAAGCCAAGGCGGCGGGCGCGGCAGTCGTTTCCACCGGCCGAAGCGATTTTCCCAACCAGATCAACAACGTGCTCTGCTTCCCCGGAATCTTCCGCGGCGCGCTGGACGTCAGGGCGAGCGACATCAACGACGCTATGAAGATCGCTTCCGCGAAGGCTCTGGCAGGTCTCGTCTCCGACGAGGAGCTCTGCGCCGACTATATTTTGCCCAAGGCCTTTGATCCCCGCGTTAAGGATGCAGTTGCGAAAGCGGCAGCGCAGGCGGCACGCGAGAGCGGAGTCGCGAGGATCTGAAATCCGGCTTGTAGGTGAATAAGAACAATTAAAAAAGGGGCGTGTCACAT
>CAMKAA010000123.1 GCA_946410365.1 uncultured Lachnospiraceae bacterium
TCCCAATCTGCCTCAGTGGCGTTTTTGTACTTGTCCGGATAGAGGAAGACCTGCTGGCGCTTGGTGGCGGCAATGAACATCTTGCAGGCGAGGGGAATGAGTTTGTTGTACTCGTTCTCCTGAATGTCAACGAAGATCTTCGGAAGATCCGCACTCACGATGTGCTCGTTGGTGCGGTCGATCCTGAGACCATGAGCTGTGAAGGAATAACTGTCTTTCGTAAAATGCAGCTGCAGGACAATGCCTTTGTCAGTGTTGAACTGCGCGCGCTGGTAAGGCGTATCAAAGATAAAATTGCCCAGTGAGTAGAAGATCGCTTTATCCCCGACGAGCTCGTAGTTCATCGGCACATGCGGGTGGTGGGAGACAACGACGTCGGCGCCCATCCTGAGGTATTCAAGATAGCGGTCCCTGGTGTATGGTGAGGGAATCGCCGTAAATTCTTCTCCGCCGTGGGCGACTACGACGCACCAGCGGCACTTTTGCTTGATCCCGGTGATGACTTCCCGGATCGAATCCATATCGCTCCAGCTAAGACACCCGGCTTTATCGGGTCCTGCGGGTTTACAGCCCCGCTGATAGCCGACGCCGAAAAGTCCGATGCCTCCCGCTTCATCGAGGATGACCGGCCGTTTCGCTCTTTCAAGGTCCATCTCTGCGCCGATCGTCCTGACGCCGCGTTTTCGAGCCTCTTCCAAAGTCATTTCGAGTCCGTCCGGCCCGACATCCATGATGTGGTTGTTGGCAAGGTTCCAGATGTCGGCGTGGATCTTCTCCAGCACGACAGCTGCCCTGGGGTCGATCGTGTGCATCAGCCGCATTTCGGCGGCTTTGACGCGCACGGCGTCCTCGCCTGCCAGAGGACCTTCCACGTTCGCGATAACGTGATCGGAAGATGTCAAAATATTGAGCAGCGCGGGATCGATGAGGTTTTCGTCCTCCCACATATTCTGCATGTAGTGGTCAAAACCGATGTCGCCGGTGAAGGCGAGAGTGGTGGTTTCTTTCATGGCGGTCCTTTCCGCAGGTCAGTCTTTGACCAGCTGCTGGAATACGTCGCCGCGCTCCTCAAAGTTTTTGAAGTAACCGTAGGATGCTGCGGCGGGAGACAGGATGCAGGCTTTGCCGGAAGGAGTGAGTTCTTTGGCCAGAGCGACAGCGCCCTGCAGATCCTCGGTGTAGCGGCAATAGGGAAGATCGCTTACTTCTTTGTAGATGCGCTCGCCGGACTTGTACATGAGGATGTAGTTGTACTCGCCGTGCTCACGGATAAAATCGATAAGGATGTCGTAATCAATATTTCTATCCATTCCTCCGAGCAGGATCGTGCCGGCATCGGGGATGCTGCGGATCGCCGCGATAGCCGCCTCCGGGATCGTGGAGATGGAATCATCATAGTAATCTACTCCGCCATAGTTACCCGCGAACTGCATACGGTGCCTGAGACCAGTGAATTCGCCGATGGCTTCGCGCACCTTTCCGGGATCGCAGCCAAAGAGCTGCGTGCTGATGGTGTAGACGAAGCGCGCATTGAACTGGTTGTGCTCGCCCTTGAGCTTCATGTCAAAGTGCATCGGATCGTCGTAGGAGATCACAGTTTTGGTCGCTTTAGTGTCCAGCGAGGGCACATTGTTTCCGACGAAAAGATAGTCGCCGGGCTTCTGGTTAAGCGTAATATTGGCCTTGGCGCGGAAATATTTGTCCATGGTCTGATAGTAATCCAGATGCTCCTCATAGAGATTGAGGAAGACCGCGATGTGAGGCGATATTGCCGCATGGGCGAGCTGATGGCAGGACATCTCGAAGACAATGATGGTATCGTCTGTGATGGAGCCGTAATAGTCCAGCGCGGGCAGGCCGATATTGCCTACAAGAAGCGCCGGCCGGTCAGTGCACTTCGACAGCACTGTATAGAGCAGGGAAGAGGTCGTGCTCTTGCCCTTGGTGCCCGTGATGCCGATGACCTGGCCGGAAAACTCGCTCAGGAACAGGTCAGTCATGGAAGTAAACTTGTCGCTCAGGTCCCAGGCCACGATGCCGGGGCTCTTGATGATGTAATCGTAGGCGTCCTCGTCGATCTCATCGCGTTTTCCCTGGAAAACCGTGAGTTCTGCGACGTCGCAGTATTTGTTAATGAATTTCTCGGTGGACTTGCCCTCGAGGCCGTAGCCCCAGAGAAGGATTCGCTTGTCTTTTAAGAGTTCTGTGATTTTCATATGAGGGATAGCCTCCTGGTTGTAGTTTGTACAGGATCAGAACTGATCTGTGTAATAATTCTAATAGAAAATTATACCATGGATAGCATAGAAGTGCCAATTGAGTGGAGACGGACGATATTTTGGCCGACATGGGCCGCCGGTATGATATTATTACTGTATTGAAGTTCTACTGATGATCAGGCAAAAAAACAGTTTTAAGGGATATTATGGAAGATTTGATCGCATTGGTCGATATAAATGACCGGATAACAGGATATGAAACCAAGGGGGAGGTACACCGCAGAGGCCTGCTGCACAGGGCTTTTTCTGTCTTTATCGTGCGGGACGGCAGGATGCTGATCCAGAGGAGAAATCCCGACAAGTATCATTCCGGCGGACTTTGGAGCAATACCTGCTGCTCTCACCAGAGAAAAGGGGAAGAACTGTCGGAGTCTGTGCACAGGCGTATGATCGAGGAGATGGGGATCGACTGCGAACTCAGGGAACTGTTCAGTTTCGTTTACCGCACTCAGTTCCGCTCCGATCTGATCGAGTACGAGTACGACCATGTCTTCGCGGGCACCTATGACGGTGAAGTGCGAGTGAACCCGGAGGAGGCCTCAGAGATCAAATGGATCCCGCTTGAGGAGCTGCAGGAGGCTCTGGTGAAGACGCCGGAGAAATTCTCCAGCTGGTTTATCATCAGCGCGCCGGAGGTAATGAAGAGGCTGCGCAGCACGGAAACAGTTAAGAAAAGCACGCTGGATTACTATAACCGCAATGCGGGCAGTTTCACCTCGACCACGGTTGATGTGGAGTTCACGGATATTCAGGACTGGTTTCTGAAGTTTCTGGAGCCGGGAGCCCTGATCCTGGACTTTGGCTGCGGATCGGGCAGAGACAGCAGGTATTTTTTGTCGAAGGGATTCGGTGTAGAAGCGTGTGACGGCTCTGAAGAGATGGTGCGCGCCGCTTCTGAGACAGCAGGAATCCCCGTGCGGAAAATGCTCTTTGAGGAGCTCGATGAGGTGGAACGTTATGACGGGATCTTCGCCTGCGCTTCGATCCTTCATGTGCCGTTTGAAGAGCTGCCCGATATTCTGGCAAAGATGGAGAGGGCTCTGAAAGATGACGGCGCCATATACGTCTCATTTAAGTGTGGGACCTTTGAGGGAGAGCGGAACGGGCGCTATTTCACGGATATGACTTTGGAGCGGCTGCAGGAGTGCCTTGAAGCTGCGGCCGGGAAATACGGCGGAAAGGGACTGCAGGTCGTTGAGAGCCGTGTGACGGGCGATGTGAGGCCCGGACGGGAGAGCGAGAAGTGGCTCAACGCGATCCTGAAAAAGGCTGAGAGGTGAAAAAAGGGCCCCTGAGCAGGAACTCAGGGACCCGGAAGTGACGGTCAGTTATTTCTTGCCTTGCGGACATAGTGCGCGATGGCGAAGCTGAGGGCAAATCCGACACTCATAGAGACCAGTGTCAGCGCGCAGTCGAATCCGTTGGTCCTCACCATTTCGCTGTTTTTCTGATTGATCCCGATCAGCGTATAGAAGAACAGATCGCCGGGGATCAGGGGAATGATCGCCGGGTAAGTGTAATAAGTGGATGGCTTTTTCTGTA
>CAMKAA010000124.1 GCA_946410365.1 uncultured Lachnospiraceae bacterium
CAGACAGTGGTAGAGCCTAATCTCAAGGCTCTTCAGGAAACGAGCACCGATTCACTCACAAAAATGCAGACATCGCTCCGTACGTCTCAGAACCAGCTGTCACAGCTTGTTAAGCCGGCCTCGGTTCCTCAGTATTCCAAGAAATTCATGCTGAAAAACGGAATCAAACTCGGCATAGTAGGATTTGCCGGCGGTGCCTGCCTGATGGCCATCGCTTTGATCTGTCTTGTGCTTTACAGAGGCGCAATCCTTTCGACCGATGAGATCGACGGAGAGTTTGGACTTAGAACACTGGCGGATTATTCGGATGGAAAGTCTGAAGACGAAGCCGGACTTGACTACATGCTCGCGCGGCTCGAGAGCTGCACGGCCTCAATGGCTGACAAAAAGATCGGTATAGCGGGCACGATTTCCGGAAAGAAGCTGAGTGCTCTGGCTGAAAAGCTTAACAAACAGACTTCCGGATCTAAAAACGGGCTGAGTTTTGCGGCGCTTAATAACATAGCGAAAGACGCTGAGTCTTACAGAAAACTCAGAGAACTGAATGGCGTGATCATCGCCGAAGAAGTGGGCCGGTCATCTTATAACGACATACGCAACGAGATCGGCCTGATCGCTGACAGCGGTGCGGAACTGCTCGGTACAGTATACTATTAATTAATATAATGAAAAAAGATGAGCTTTCTTTAATTATCATAATCGTACTATTATGCGCAGCGGCGTTTGCCGCTGCGTCAGGTGCCTTGACAGATCCCTTCCGGTCCGGAGGGGCTGTTGAGGCTTTTTTTGAAGACGAAAAGGAAAGGCCTGTTGAAGCATGCTTTGTGGACGGAGAGCAGTATAAAGAGATGCTTTCCGGAAAGAAACAGAAGGACTTTGACGCTTCCGTAATGGCGTTTGTTAAAATGGATGTTCCTTATGACGAGAAGGACAATACTGTCTATATCCCGCAAGATTGTATGGGAGACAGCTGGACCGGTTCTTTCTCCCTGAAAGCTCCATACACGCAGATCTGCATTATGAATGACAGAGTCAATGACAAAAAACAATGTTTAGAGGAAAACAGGACTTTTAAAACGGCACTTGTGTCTGACAAGTATTACATGGAATGCAATCTTGTATTTACAGGACTTCCGGCTGTCTGTATGTACAACGAAAAAGGTGAAGCAGGACCTGACAAAGAATACGCCGGCAGGATATGTGTGCTGGATCCTTATAGAAAGGAATATCAGGAGGCGGATTGTTCGTTTCATATAAGGGGAGCGACGTCAACTCTGTTTGAAAAGAAGAGTTATCGCGTGGAGCTTACCAAGACTGATTCGGGATCTGATAAGATGAGCTTTCTCGGTCTTCGAAAAGATGACGATTGGATTCTGAATTCCATATGTACGGACAAAAGCCTTGCCAGAGAAAAGGTCTGTTACGATCTATGGAAACGGCTCAATGAGATGGAAGAAAAGCCTGTTGCGTCATCACAGATCGAATACTGTGAATTGATCCTTAATAATGAGTATATGGGCGTCTATGGACTCATGTATCCGGTAGACAAAAAGCTTATGGGAATGAATCCCGGGGACTATCTGTATAAAGTAGGCACATGGTATGAAGAAATCGATTTTCCCGGAAGACTTACTGATTACAACGGGAAAGAAGAGATTCATAACCGGAGCGGAGTTTCTTATCTTGAAATAAAATATCCTAAGGAACCGGACAAAAGCTGGATTTATGATCCGTTTCAGCTGTATCAGGATATGGTGTTCGAAACCGGAGATATGTCAGAGATGAATAAAGCCGGGATCACCCTCAATTTGGACAATTTTATCGTTCACGAACTGTTCTGTGAGATGACCAGAGCGGGGGATAATACCTGGAAAAATATATACGTTGCAGCATATAGTGACGGCAATGGAGGCTATACCCTGAATGAAACCATATGGGATCTGAACTATACATTTGGCGATCAGTTTAAATGGGATCCGGATCACGGCAACACGGTATTTCTTCCGGATTCTACGGACGCATATAAAATCCGTTTTGACAGGGATTACGGATATGCAAGGCTTTCGACGATCATAGACGATCTTCGCGAAGATACGGCATACAAATGGAAAGAGTGGAGATCCGGAGGAATAAACCCGGAATATGTAAACACTCTTTTTAAAGAGGAAAGGGAATATCTGGAAAAAAGCGGAGCTTTCGAGAGAAATACGCGAAGGTGGTACGCCGGAGAAGAATACGACGCATATTCCGGGATCAGCAGCTGGATCAGCGGAAGATTCCGCTTTTTGGATCAGATGTATGGTTACGAATCCTGAAATTAAAACATGTTTTCCATATCCGGAAGCATGTTTTTTTGCCTATAGATTTCAGATGAAAAAAATTGTTCACGAATTGGAACACAAAATGCATCGTAAATTGATCAACTATTCTACAATTTGACATTCTTCCGCATTATAATAGCAAAGAAGTGAGTGTAACTACATTAATAACCAGAAAAGGGGGAACATCAATGTTTGGTGCTAAGCATTTGAACAGCGTACATGTCGGCCACTATAAGAATACGGCCGGAAGTGCGACACAGGTAATGCCCGTCCCGGATGTTGTAAAGATCTCGATGTCGCAGAACATCGGCGCACCTTGCAAGCCTCTTGTCAAAAAGGGTGATCATGTCCTTGTAGGACAGAAGATCGGAGACACCGAGGCCTTTCTTCATGTGCCGGTACACTCCAGCGTATCGGGAACTGTTACCGGAATCGAGACGCAGAGAAACGCGATGGGCGGATACGACACACTTGTTGTGATCGAATCGGACGGCAAGCAGGAAATTGACCCTTCCATCAAGCCTCCGGTGATCACAGACCAGCCCAGTTTCATCGCGGCAGTTAAGGAGAGCGGACTTGTAGGCCTTGGCGGCGCGAGTTTCCCGACATGGCTCAAGTTCAATCCCAAGAACCTCGGTGAGCCTATGACTCTGATCATCAACGGCGCGGAGTGCGAGCCTTTCATCACTTCCGACCACAGGACTATGCTCGAAGACACGCAGAATATCATCGACGGCGCCCTGATGATCATGAAGTATATTCAGGCTCCGATGTGTTATATCGGAATCGAGGACAACAAGCAGGACGCGATCGACCGTTTCAACAGACTATTTGCCGAGCAGGGAATCACGAATATCAAGACATTCCCGCTGCAGGCAAGTTATCCAAAGGGAGCTGAGCGTGTCCTAATCTATGAAGTGACCGGAAAGACCTGCAATGCAGGTGTTCTTCCCGCAGACCTGGGATGTATTGTGTCCAACGTCACATCTGTAGCCTTCCTGGGACAGTATCTCAAGGATGGCATGCCACTGATCAAAAAGAGAGTGACGATTGACGGCGACGCTGTGACAAAGCCCGGTAATGTCATTATTCCCATCGGAACAATGATCCACGATGTGATCGGATTCTGCGGCGGTTACAAGGAAGAGCCCCGCAAGATCCTTATGGGCGGCCCTATGATGGGACGCGCTGTCTTCTCCGACAGAATGCCCATCGTCAAGAACAACAATGCGATTCTTGCATTTACCAAAGAGCAGTCGCTGATCCCTGAGGAGACAGCGTGCATCAGCTGCGGCAGATGCCACAACGCATGTCCCTTCAACCTGCTTCCTACGGGATTCGCGGATGCTTATGAGGCAAGAGATGTAAAGAGGCTCAATGATCTGAAGATCATGCAGTGTATGGAATGCGGCAGCTGTTCTTATGTCTGCCCTGCGCGCCGTCCGCTGGCCTTCATCAACAAGCTCGGTAAAGGATTAGTAAGGGAGGCAA
>CAMKAA010000125.1 GCA_946410365.1 uncultured Lachnospiraceae bacterium
AAACAATGTATTTTTGGATTCAAAATATACCCTGTTGTATCCTTTACTTCAGCACACATTCCAGCAGCACCGGGTTGTGGTCCGTGCACACAAAGCCCAGATCCTTTGTCTCACAGGAGCGGACCTCAATGTTGGCAGACACGATAAAGCCGTCGACTGCATAATACTGAAAGCTCTCTTTGTCCGAGCCGGCGTAAGCCTGATCGAGAGAACGGCAGGACGGGACATCGCTGTTCATAATAAACTGCCATCCCTCGCCGAACATGCCTGTTTCAAGTATGCCGGGCGCCCATTTCCCTTCCTGGAGCGGATAGGCGTCTGTCTCTATGCTGTCAAATGTCTGGTTGAAATCCCCGCCGGCAATAACGTAATTGCCCTTTTCGGCTTCTCTTTCCATGACCTTGAAAAGCGCCCGCGTCTGCTCTGTTTTGCCCTCGCCGTCGTCATAGGCGTCCATATGAAGGTTAATGATCACCAGTTCCCTGTCGCTGTCCTTTAGGGGAATACGCGAAAGAAGAAGGCATCTCTTGAAGTTTGCAAGCCTCACAGGCCACTTAAAAGGACAGGGGAGCTGAATTCTCTCCGCTGATTCCATGAATGCCCCCGTAAAGCTCATAATGCCGCTTTTGACCCTTCCGATGGGAGGAATGGGATACGGGATAAACCTCACATTGAGATTATCCGCATAAGCTGAGGAATAACGCAGTTCCTCCTCTTCCATGAATCCGTTGATCATTTCGATCTCTTCGTCGATGAAATGAGACCTGGCCGCGTTCGTATCCACCTCCTGATACAGGATCACGTCGGGGTCCATCTCTGCAGAAGCCTTCATGATCCCGTCAAGATTACTCTGCACTCTCTCCCGGCTGGCAGTCATGACCCCTTTGCCGCCATCCATGAAGAAATCCGCGTTGTCTCCCAGTGCGCCGTATCCGCAGTTCCAGGTGAGGACCTTCAGCGTGTCCCCTTCGCTAAGCAGATCCCAGTTTCCATGGTCGACGGCTATCATGTCATCCGCCGTGGGCCTATATTCCGTCAAAGTCAGGTATTCCAGTATGGACGCACACAAAAGGACGACCAGCAGAAATGCTGAGAGCAGGAACCTGAAGATCTTGTTTTTCCGCATGGAATATTTCTTATCACTGTTTATGTTGTCATTGTTTTTCTTATCACTGCTATTCATATTATCGATCCGGCATTTCCCGCGGCCCGGTCCGCTTCGCTGCTCCGGCCGCTCCTTACTGTAACACGCTCCACATCACCGCATCCATGGCAGGGATCACACTGCACAGCCATCCCGCGATGAAGATCAGCAGATTCTTTTTCTTACTCATAATTGCCGCGAACTCACGCAGCAGAGCACTGGGCCAGTAGTAACGCGCCACATGCGCCCCGATCCCGGTGCACTCCAGGTCTATATCGTCACACAGGCTCAGGGCTCTGTAGACATGATAGTTGCTGGTCACGAGCGCAACATAGGGATCAGCGGCCCTTTCATCGATGATCTTCTTGGAAAAGACCAGGTTTTCTCTGGTCGTCGTCGACCTGTCCTCCTTAATAATATGATCCTTCGGGATCCCGTGCTCTATAAGGTACTGCTCCATCGCTTCCGCCTCGGAGATCTCTTCGTCCCTTCCCTTTCCTCCGGATGGGATCAGGATCGGCGGCGTGGGGTCCTTCCCGTAAACTTCGATCGCCTTGTCAATGCGGTCCGCCAGCAGTTTCGAGACTTCCCTTCCACGGAGCAGGCCGCTGCCGTGAATAATCACATAATCAAAGTCCCTTTTGCGGGGAATTAACTGCAAAAGTACCGTATAGCTCATAAACGATACAAATACCACTGATACATAGATCACTGAGAGGCTTATAAAAAGCAGTACTTTCATGCCTGTCGTGATAAACTCGGAATTCCGGTCGGACCAAAATATAGGGAAAATAAAGAACAGAAAAAAGCACAGCTCTCCCACACCCACCAGGATCCCCATGATCAGGGAGAGCATGTTCTGAAGAGACCGCCCCTCTTTGCGGTACATGATCACGCCGTTCTCTATGAGCACAAAGGGAACAGTAAGGAGCACAATAAAGATCAGGATCGAAAGGGCTCTGGCCGTCCCCAGAGCATGTCTTCCCGACAGCACACAAAAAAGCGGCGCCGAAGACGCCGCTGCCAGCAGCAGATAAATACAGTTCCTGAACCTGCTCCTGTCGACGGAGACCGACACCGCCAGAACTCCCCAGAAAAGCAGGCAGGGCACCGCATATTCAAATACTCTGCTCAGATAACCACTCATTTTTCACATAATCTCCTAAAACGATCAATTAATCAGGAGATTATTATATCACTTAAAGCCTGTGCCGTCACTGCAGAGCCATAGTTTTAACTCTGTTCAGCGCATCGGATACCACCGGAATACTGATGAGGATCAATACGACCACTGCCTCTCCCGCAATGTAAATGATATTGTACACTGCGGAATAAGCTGCCGCGTTCCATCCCTCCCAGGCATACTCGCCAAAAAAGATCCAGCCGGAAAGAAAAGCGAAAAACCAGCGTCCGATACATGCAGCAATGTAGCCCTTCTGGTATCCGAACTTCTGGCCCGCAAAGAAACCGGAGAGGCCGAAAGCCGCAAACGCAAGGCCGTAGTCAATAAAGACCTGCACCGGGGTCAAAATATAGGGACCAAGGAAGAACTGAAGGATCCCGTGGGCGAATCCTGCCGCAATCCCCACTGCAGGGCCGAAGAAGAAGCCCGGAAGAGTCGCGAACAGCGTGGATGCCAGTGTAATAGAACCCCCGGTAGGGAACTCAAACACCTTGATCATACTGGTCACACTGGCCAGTGCGATACACATTGCGCTAAAGACGAGAACTTTGATACTTTTGGACATAAAAAAACCTCCTTTGTTATACAGGAGGAGAGTTGGTTCACAGCACATGAGACAAATCACAGAGCCGCTTTAATGCCGCCTGCCATCTGTTCAAGTACTGTGCGCTTCCTTTCGCCGGTATTACCCGGATCAAGTAATAAGGGTCAGCCGCTCCGCTTTTTGCGAACGGGCCGCTGTCTCAGCATCCGCTCCCCCAGCAAGTATTGTTTACTCTAGTAAAGTACTACGTTGAACCGCAATTGTCAATGAACAAAATGACTCTGATCATACATAAAAGCCGCTGCAACTACCGGAATCAGTAATTGCAGCGGCACATGTTTACCTATTCTCAGGTTTTCTTCACTTCACCTCTGACATACCGTAAGGAAGTCCTTCGTTGAAGTTTCTCGCATTCTCCATAGTGACTGCGGCAATAGCCTGCAGTGCTTCTCTGGTAAAGAACGCCTGGTGAGAAGTCAGTACCAGGTTCGGGAACATTGTCAGTCTTGCTACGATGTCTGTATCGATCATCTCATCGGATCTGTCATTGTAGACGTTGGCATCCTCGCCCTCGTAGACGTCCAGCGCAACAGCGTGGAACTTGTTCGCCTTAAGGCCTCTGATCAGCGCTTCGGAATCTACAAGAGGTCCGCGGGAGGTGTTGACGAGCATGACATTGTTCTTCATCATGGCGATCGCTTTGTCGTCGATCAGGTGATAAGTTCCGTTCGGGCCCATGACCAGCGGAGCATGCAGGGAGATAAGATCCGCCTTCTGCAGGAGTTCTTCCTTGGAGACATATCTCAAAAGTCCCTTCTCCTCAAGAGCCATATTCGGGAATGCATCCCATCCCAGGACGGTCATGCCGTAACCCTTGCAGATATTGGCCATGATCTGGCCGATCCTGCCGGTGCCCATGATACCGGCTACCTTGTTGT
>CAMKAA010000126.1 GCA_946410365.1 uncultured Lachnospiraceae bacterium
ATGAGCGCACTCAGGTCTTCCTTGTTATTGAGCTGCGGATTCTTCTCGATCAGTTCCGCCGCACGCCTTGCGTATTCCAGATAAAGCGCTTTTCTCGCGTCACTCCTCTTTTTCAGGCGGCCTTCATTACTGTCAATTTTGGCATCGATCACTTCCAGCGTGCCCTGGTCCCTGGTGATCTCCTTATAGATCGAATTCAATGAGCGGAAGAACAAGCTGGATCCGAACACAATGATCGCTCCTATGATTCCGTAGGATAAGGCAATAAGTTTGATCCTGCCCGGGGCGTATTTTTCCTTCTTCTTATCTGTGATGAGACCTGACGTCATTTCCCCATAGACGGAAGAAATCCATATGATGAATGTGATGGTCAGGATTATGATCACAAAAACGCCGGTGCCTGTCTCGTCGAAGGCCTGAGCCAGAGCGTACCATTCGTGCGTCTTGATGATAAGAACGGAATCCAGTTCGGGCACTTCCCTGACAATATAGCCTGTCGGATCATCTGCATTTTCAGCGGTCCATGCTCCGTTCATGGCAAGGAGTTCCTCGCGGGTGGAGGGAATCCCGTAATCGACCGCGTCTGCGCTCTCTTCAGAGTAAGTCATGGGAAGAAAGTACACGAGATCACTGTCCAGGTTATAGAAGTACTTGCTGTTTTCTCTGTCCGGACACACAAGCACAAGATCCACTCCGTAGGCTATTTCAATGCTTAAGAACTCTTCGTCGTAGTCGACATACTTGTCCACATAATTAAGCATCTCTCTGCCATCAACGATCTCCGTATAGTAATAGGGACCTTTGATGCGGCTGTAGACCAGTTTATCTCTTCTGTTTCCTTTCATCGTAGGAGTAACATAGTCGAAGAGTCCCCCGTCGCTAAGTACCATATCCGGAAAGTTTCGAATTCCCGATCTCATTCCTTCACCGAGCAGAACTTCGCCATTCTCTATTTTGACAATTCCGCCCTTACCCAGTTTGCCGACCGCGGCGTCTCCCTGCTCGGAAACTCTGGCATAGCAGGCTCTTGCGGTCAGATCAGCTTTTCGCCGGCACTGATCGAAATACTCTGCAGTTGCCTCATCGATATTACTCGCGATCTCCTCGGCTGTCCTGAATATTCCTTCATACCGCAATTCCACGACCGGTTCTTTCTCTACGCCGAACATTTTCGACAAATAAGCAACGTAATTCGCAGCTTGCTGTGTTGACAGGATATTGATGATCAGCATTACTATCCACACAATCATGCTCAGGATCACCGCGATCACAATACCCGTCACGCATTTCCGGACCGGATTTACAATTTTAATCTCCTTGCTCTCCGCTTTTTCCTTCATCTCTCTCTCCACGTCTTCACACGCTGTCGGATGTTCTCCACTTCTTGAGGTACTGCCGGATCCCTTCCACGCTGCAGGTATCCGGAGTGGCTGCTTTCCTCCCGGTCAGCTTCTCCAGCTCCGCTGCCGTGAGCGCGCCGATACACAGGGGCTGCATGTCGTCACTCAGCTCGTTATTCTTCAAATAGGCGCGCACGCCTCCGGCGCTTCCAAATATAACGAGATCGCAGGCGGAATCTGCGGCTTGTCTGTCAAAAGACAGAGCGCCCTGCAGATCAGGCTTTATGTACTGCGTCCGATAAACTGCGCAGTCCTTATATAGAATTTTCTCATTTTCCAGTTTATTTGTCAGTAGCGGATTTCCCTCTGCCGCCCGCAAAATCAAGACTTTTTCGTCCTTTCGGACATTCCGCACAAGCGTGTCGGCAAGGGCCTCGGTGGTATATACTTCCGGGACCAGGTCCGCGTACAGGCGGGCCTCTTCGAGCGCCGCTGCCGTGCCCGGCCCGATACAGGCGATCTTCAGTTGCGCAAGGGCCCGAATGTCCATCCTCCTGCGATCGATCTCCTCCAGGAAGATCCTGACTCCATTGGCACTGGTGAAGACCAGCCAATCATATTCCGTCAGTTCCTGCTCTCCGGGGATCTCCTCCCTCTGCGGGATCACTTCGATGCAGGGGAACTCCCTTGCGTCAATCCCATCCTCTCTGAGGGCCGCTGCCACTTTCCGTGTAAAGGAGCGGGTGCCGACAATCAGAGCTGTGGGGGCTCCTGCGGGCGGCTTCCCGCCTGCAAGGTCTCCTGCGGGCGGCTTCAGGTGAATTGCGGCCGTCTTTCCGATCACGATCACAGCCGGTGCCTGCACCTTTTCCGCAATTTTGCCGAGATTTCCGAGCGTTCCGTCCACCCGCTTTTCATCCGGCATATAGGCGCGCGAGAGCACACTCGCCGGCGTTTCCGGGTCCATCCCGGCCTTCATGAGGCCCTTCGCGATCTCCCCGGCCTTACTATGGCCCATCAAAACAACCAGAGTCCCCTTTAACCCGGCCAAAGCAGTGAAAGATTCCTCTGTTTTGCCGGCTCCGTGTCCTGTCACCACGGTAAAAGAAGAAGCCATCCCTCTGTGCGTTACCGGAATTCCAAAGTGCTCGGGCGCGGAAATGCAGGTGCTGACGCCGGGAACCATCTCATAGGGAAGTCCGGCCTCCTGCAGCGCCAGCGCTTCTTCGCCGCCTCTTCCGAAAACGGTCGGATCGCCCCCCTTGAGGCGCACGACCCGGAGACCCTTGCGCGCGCGGTCGATCAGGAGCTCGTGGATATCTTCCTGTTCCTTTTTGTGAGAGTTCTTGCGCTTGCCCACACAGATCAGCTCGCATCCGGCGGGCGCCTGCTCAAGCAGGGTATGGTCCAAAAGATCGTCATAAACCACGACCTGCGCCCGGCGCACGGCCTCGAGCCCCTTCACTGTGATCAGCCCGGCCTCGCTTCCCGCGCCGACGATCCACACTTTTCCGTTCATTGTGTCCCTCTTTTGCTTACATCATTGTTCGTGTATGAGCTCGCCGCGGTGCGGCGTCATTCTTCGTACATGAGGAGCAGGTCCGCACTGTTCCGGCTGATCCGGGCGTGTATGCCCACCGCCGAGCGGCAGTCGCACCTGAACCGGCAGAAGATCCCTCTCTCGATCTCATAGCGCAGGTAGTTCTCCGGCGGCGTGATCCGATCCAAAAGTTCCCGCATCTCTGCGTCCGATTCCCTGCACTCGCATGCCAGCATTCCCTGGCCTACAGCCGGGATCATCTCCTCCGGCTCGAGGATTCTGACTTCGAGCCCGCTCAGGTCCGCTCCGATGCGGTCCAGGCCGGCTTTGGCCAGCACGATCCCGTCGTACTCGCCGCTTCTCAGCTTCTCGAGCCTCGTTGTGATGTTGCCGCGGATATCTTTGAACTCTGCCTGCATGCCTAGTTTGTCGCTCAG
Organism: uncultured Lachnospiraceae bacterium; assembly: GCA_946410365.1. The sequence continues at coordinate 3,318 of CAMKAA010000126.1, forward strand.
GGCCCTTAGCTGGCTGATCCGCCGCGGGCTTCCCGTGCCGATGATCAGAAGACTTTCTGAGGTTTTCCCGGTCGCCGGCGCTTCGGGGGTTTTCCCGGTCGCCTGCGCTTCCGGGGTTTTCCCGCCTGCGCCCGAGCGCAGGATCAGGCAGTCTCTGGGGTCCGCCGCGTCCGGCATTCCCGCGATACACAAACCCGGCGCCATCTCGTAGGGCAGGTCTTTGACACAGTGGACCGCGATGTCTGCCTCTCCCGACAACAGCGCTTTCTCCACATCCCTCACAAAGGGCCCGTTTCCGCCCAGCTCTGTGACACTGCTCTTTCTGTCCCGGTCTCCCTTTGTACTGACGGTCAAAATATTGACTTTATATCCTTCCTGTTCAAGCAGTTTTTTGACCAGCTCGTTCTGGGCCATAGCCAGACGGCTTCCTCTGCCTGCAATACATAGTTCTCTCATGTTGGTTCTTCTGTGTTTTG
>CAMKAA010000127.1 GCA_946410365.1 uncultured Lachnospiraceae bacterium
GCTTGTCGACAAATTCCTGCTCCATCTGTGCCAGGATCGCCCAGCCTCCCCCGAAAGTGAAGCAGCCGATCTTGAAGAAAAATGCGAATATGGAAAGTCCTTTTTTGATCCGATCCATGTGGGTCTCCTATGTTTTTGTTCAGCCGCGCGAAGTGTAATCGGGCGGATAAATATTGTTTCGTTTTCTATACCTTACCATTGAGGCGAGTATTTGTATAATATATAATTATCTTGTATTCTCATAGTTTTAAGCTATGCACGTCAGTGAGGACACATGCCATGAACTGGAACCAGCTGCAATACATTGTCACCACAGCCCAGGAGAAGAGCGTCACAAAAGCTGCCAAAAAGTTATTTATCTCCCAACCTTCGCTTACGCTGAGCATCCAAAACCTGGAGAAGGAACTGGGTGTCGAGCTCTTCGAGCGTAGCCGCGGAGCCCTTACCCTTACCTACGCCGGGCAGCTCTTCTACGACTGGGCGCTGAATACGCTGCACTCCCGGGAGCAGCTGGACGCGCGGATCGGGGATATCAAGGACGAGAGCAGTCATTTGATCCGCCTTGGAATCAGCCCGCACAGAAGCGTGATCCTGCTGCCTGAAATCCTGCCCCGCTTTTATGAGCAGTTTCCCACCAGCGAGATCTTTCTGGAGGAGAGGCCCACTTACCAGCTGAGGACCATGTTGGAGGAGGAGCAGCTGGACCTTATGATCGATGTACCCCACCCGGATTCACTGAACTACCAAAACATTGTTCTCGCTCAGGAACATCTGGTTCTGGCCGTTCCCGAAAGATACATAAAAGAGCTCCCGGAGGTTTCCACGGAAGCTCAAACGATCACTATGGATCCGTCAAAGGCGACGGAAAAAGTTGTACCAATGCAGTATTTTGCCGGACTGCCCTTTTTCATGCTGGCTGAACCCCAGAATCTGGCGTCGCTCTCAAGGCGCATCTACGAGTCAGCAGGATTTCTGCCGCAGACAAGGATGGTATGCAGCAGGATTGTCACTGCGCTAGAGCTCGTGGGATGCGGGCTCGGTATCGTGCTGGCACCTGAGATCTACTCTCTTCCGGGATACGCGCAGAAGGGCGTTCGCTATTTTCACATAGAACCTCTGGCGACAGACCAGATCGATGTGCGCCAGATCTGCCTGGTCTACCGTAAATCCCTCTATCTGCATGCCGGCCTCAAGGCGCTGATCGACCTGTTCGTCGAGCGCACTCCCGAAATATACCGAAGCACGTAAAAAAGCAGCCCGCAAAGACCGGGCTGCTTTTCCTTCTTCTGTCTGCTTATTTCAGTTCAAATCCCAGCATCGTCAGGTCATCGAACTGAGGCCTGTCTCCGACAAACTCTTTGACGCTCTTATTCATACCCTCCAGGATCTCCTGCGGCGACCCGTCCCTGCACTTATTCAGAGCCTCTAACATCCTTCCTGTCGTATACAATTTGTTAAACATATCGGTAGCTTCCGGCACGCCGTCCGTATAAACGAAAATCTTGTCTCCGCTGCCAAGATGAATATCATAGTTCGTATACTCGATGTCCGGAAATACACCGACAGCGACATTGTGCTTGGTCTTATAGAGTTCAAAAGATCCGCCTTTGCGATAGAGCGCCGGCTCTTCATGCCCTGCGTTGACAAAAGTAAGTCTGCCCGTGGAAATCTCCAGGATTCCAAGCCATATCGTGACAAAAAGGTTCGCCTCGTTGTGTTCGCAGATATTATTGTTGACAAAAGCCATGATCTCCGCAGGCGTTCCGCCCATACTGGCCCGGTTGTTGATCACAATATTGATCGCCATCATAAACAGAGCAGCGGGCACTCCTTTGTCCGAAACATCGCCGATCCACATAGCCAGATGATCGTCATCGAGCAGGCTGAAGTTATAGAAATCTCCTCCGACTTCTCTGGCCGGCTTCATGTATGCGTAAATGTCGAAATCCGTTCTGTCGGGGAAAGCCGGGAATTTGGTAGGCAGAGAGCTGTGCTGTATACTTTTGGCAAAAGACAGCTCCATCCCGATCCTCTCTCTTTCCGCCGTGTAGGCGGTCAGATTTTCAATATAGTTGACCATGTCCGTCTCCATCTTATCGATCGAGCGTGACAGGGTATCGATCTCCTCAAATCTGCTTACCTCTCCAAGTTCCTCGCCCTTGGTGTTCTCCCTCGCGAAACGGGACGCCTCGTCGGAAACCCTCTTGATCGGGATAAAGACCCATTTTGCCAGGGATCTTGCCGCCAGATGCGAGGCCAGCGCACCCATTATAAGGACTATGACGACAATGTGCAGCATGAATCTTATAATGGCCTTCTCCAGTTCATGGATCGGACGCTGAATACACAAAAGAGCCGTCACATCTCCTTCCGAGTTCGTGACCGGCACGATCGTGGTGATATGCGGTTTCAGTCCATTTCCCGGCAGCAGCCTGTATATGGTCGCGTACTCTTTCTCCTTGGCGTATAAGGCCTCGTAACTCTTCCTGTATTCCTCATTGGTTGTCTCGCGCTTATGTCCGATCTCCCAGGGAACGTAATTGGAGTCATCCACGGTATTATCCACCGCGTTGAAAACCGACACGAATCTCTCATAATCACTCTGATCCACGTCGATGACATAGATCAAAGAGACACTCATCCTACGGCAGTAGGCGTCCAGAATCCTCTTGGTCCGGGCGTACTCTTCCGGCTCTTCCCCCGCCAGATAAGCCTTGATATGGTCACCGTTTACCAGAGAGGCAGCTGTATACGCCATATGAAACGTGGTAGTCGAATTCATTTCATCGAAAGCACTCGTGAAACTCACTATACCGCTTATGCACACACTGATCCCGAACAGCACCAGCAGGCTCACAACGCTGGACGTTATATAAATGGCCATATTAGACCGTATTTTCCTGATCTTTTCTAACATCAGCCTTCTCCCCGGACACTTACAAAACTATCTGGATCATTACATACATTCTAGCATAAAAAAGCCGCTGCATCACAGCAGCGGCTTAGTTTCATTATCCTTTATCAAGTTCAAAAGATCATGTATATGTGGCTTTCTGCAGCCTCATCAGTTCTGCGTTTCCACTGAGACCGGCTGCACGGTCATATTGATCGTGCCGTTGGTATTCTTCTCAGGCAGCACGGTTACTCTGTAGGAGCCGGGATCCACAGTGCATGTCACAACTCCGCTGCCGGTCACCATGATCTCATAATCCGGATTCTCCGTATCGGGCAGTTCATCGGCGTTTTCGTTCTCCGCGCCGGACTTGAGCTGGATCATGACTTTCTTATCTTCTTCAAAGCCGGGTTCGATCACGATCTCCTCGCCCTCCGTGATGGTCAGCGCCGCGGATGACACGGAACTTCCCTCACCTGTCTCCGAAAGATCGATCTCACATGATTTTTCATTTTCGATCACGATCGACATCATGGAGTTGGACTCTTCAGTTTTGCCGCATCCGACTGCCGCAAGGGCCAGGATCATAACTGCTGCCGCTGTGAATAACATAACCTTTTTCATAACTATCTCCTTTTGCCAAAATATTTAATCAATTATTTGTTTTTCGCGTAACTGTTTAGATATACGGCACGGCAGCTCAAATACCACGGTCGATTTACGCTATTTTGGCTTTTTTCTCGAAGCGGGCCCTGTTCTTGGCATCGTCCGCGCCTGCCTTGATCTCGCCGGCCTTGGTAAGCGCGATCCTTGTCAGCTGCGGGCCTGCCAGCTCGTAGACCAGGACGCTGAATAGGATGATATTGCGCACCATACCGCCCATCTCTTCTC
>CAMKAA010000128.1 GCA_946410365.1 uncultured Lachnospiraceae bacterium
GCTCTTCTTCCGGATCTTCCGCATTCTCTTCGCTGATCAGATCCGCGGACTCTTCGTCATAATCCTCTTCGCGATCGATTCCCTCTTCGTAGTCCTCTTCCGATTCCAAGGGCATCTGATCCTCAGAAACGGACTCCATCCTCTCTTCTTCTGCCTGCTCTTCCTGTATATCGCTCTCTTCATGGTCGGGAATCCTCACAAGTTTGTGAAGGATCGAGCTCACTTCTGAAGCGACATCGCTTTTGGCAGCAGTTCCTCTTCTGCGGCTGCCGGTCCGGCTGTCCTTACCGGCAATCCTCTTTACAGAATACTCTTTTCGTCTCCAATATTTCACCGCCGCGTCGTATCCTGTGTCATTAGTCACGATGATGAATTCGTCACCCGGATTTACTGCAATGAGGAAACCGAGTTCCGAGCAGAGCTGGAAATCCAATGCGTTTGTTCCCTCATAGCATTTAATGAAAGTGACTTTTCTGTCTGATTCCTTGAGTTTGATGAGACTGTCATAACTCATATGGGGGCTGTTCTTTGTATAAAAGACGATCAGCTCCGCCCGGTCTGCCGGAAGTTCCAGCAGCGGAATCCAGAAATCCCCGACATTCTCGCTGTCGATCAAATAATGTTTCATATAAGTCTCCTGATCGGTCGGCACTCATGCATTATACCCCACAAAACAAACCGCGCGCAAGTATTCTGAACATATATATATGTACTTTGCTGCCGGCGTGTACATTCAGTTATTTTAGTGATATTCCATGAAAAAAACGAGTACAAACGTTTAACTTTCTGATAATAGTGATATAATTTTTATAGAATTCTGCTGACTTCATTGGGGTGGAAACGGCAGAAGCTAATATATGTATTGGAGGTAACAGTTTATGGCATCAAAGATTTATGAGTGCATTGAAAAGATCGGCAACCGTATCATAGAGGAAAAGGAATTCCTCACCGAGCTCGACCGCGAGATCGGCGATGCAGACCACGGGATCAACATGGCCAGGGGCTTCACAGAAGTTCTTGGAGTCCTGCCTGCGGACAGCGATAATATCGGCGAGCTTCTCAAGAAGACCGGTATGACCCTCCTCTCCAAAGTGGGCGGCGCGTCCGGACCTCTTTATGGCACCGCTTATATGCAGGCCGGAAAAGTCTGCGCCGGCAAGACTTCTCTTACACCCGAAGACGGCAAGGCCATTTTTGATGCAGTGATCGCAGGCATCCAGAAGCGCGGCAAGGCTGTTAAAGGTGAGAAGACCATGCTTGACGCCATCATCCCCGCTTCCGAAGCTTATGCGGCAGCGCTCGACAGCGGTGCTTCTCTCCCGGATGCTCTGGATGCTATGTGCAAGGCAGCCGAGGAAGGCGTGGAATTCACCAAGACCATCATCGCCACGAAGGGACGCGCAAGCTATCTGGGAGAGCGCAGTATCGGTCATCAGGATCCGGGCGCCACTTCCGCCACCTATACACTTGAGTGTATTCGTGATTTTGTAAAAGGGATGTGATCTTATGGTAGGCATCGTAATCGTATCCCACAGTTGGAAAGTTGCTGAAGGCATCTATGACCTCGCAATGCAGATGGCTGCTGAGAACGAGCACATCATCGCTGCCGGCGGAATGGAGGACGGCTCTATCGGCACAGACGCGATGAAGATCCAGGAGGCAATTGAGAAGGCGGATACCGGTGACGGCGTCGCTGTTCTCGCCGATCTGGGCAGCGGTATCATGAGCGCCGAGATGGCGATCGAAATGCTTGAGAGCGATATAAATGTCCGCATTGCTGACGCCCCGATCCTCGAAGGCGCGATCAGTGCGGCAGTAACTTCCACATCCGGCGCCTCTCTCGATGAAGTAATTGAAGCCGCTGAGGAAGCAAGGACCGCATCCAAACTCAGCTGACACTTACCATATACAGCATTTACAGTATTTCATTTTGGGGAATGAATACTGACAAGTATAAATGCGTGAAATCAATGTATTAACAGGAGGTATCCAAATGAAGAAACTTATCAATGGGGTCGACAATGTAGTTGATGAGATGCTCCGCGGCATGGCTGCAGCATGCCCTCAGTATGTTGAGCGCGTGGAAGGCACCGACGTCATGATCCGTACCGGCGCCAAGAAGACCGATAAGGTCGTTCTGATCTCGGGCGGCGGCTCCGGACATGAGCCTGCACACGGCGGATTTGTAGGAAGAGGAATGCTGGACGGCGCTGTTGCAGGCGCAGTGTTCACTTCTCCCACTCCCGACCAGGTCTATGAGGCTATTAAGGCAACCGAGTGCGGCAAGGGCGCTCTTTTGATCATCAAGAACTATACCGGTGATGTCATGAACTTCGAGATGGCAGCTGATATGGCAGCCGACGAAGACATTGAGGTCGAAAAAGTCATCGTAGCCGATGACGTCGCTGTTGAGAACAGCACATGGACAACCGGACGCAGAGGCATTGCTGGAACGATCTTCGTTCACAAGATCGCAGGCGCCAAGGCGGAAGAAGGCGCAAGCCTTGCGGAAGTTAAGGCTGTAGCTGAGAAAGTTATCGCCAATGTACGCTCCATGGGCATGGGCATCGAACCCTGCACGGTTCCCGCAGTAGGAAAGCCCGGATTTGAGCTGGAAGATGACGAGGTCGAGATCGGTATCGGTATCCACGGCGAGCCCGGAACTCACAAGGAAAAGATCGGCACCGCTGACGCTACTGTAGATCAGCTCCTTGACAAGATCCTCGCGGAAGGCATTTACGGCGCAGGCGATAAGGTCGCTGTCATGGTCAACGGCATGGGCGCAACTCCTCTGAGTGAGCTCTTCATCGCTAACCTTGAGGTCTCCAAAGTCCTCGCTGACAAGGGCATCATCGTTGCCAAGACTCTGGTAGGCAACTACATGACTTCCCTCGACATGGCCGGCTTCTCCATCTCCCTTCTGAAACTGGATGATGAGCTCGAGGCTCTTCTGAACGCTCCGGCTGATACGCCTGCATTCACCCAGTTCTGAGGAATCCGCCCCGGATTGGCTGAACAGATGCAGTAAACAGTTGCATCCGAATCTGATCACATTTATAATGAAGCACAGAGCAGGGCCGGCAGTTCAACTGCCGGCCCTGTATTATTCTCCAAAGAAGAAAGGCTTGTATATGGATCTGAGATATTTACTTCTTCTGCAGCAATTCAGGGAATCAACAGGTGAACTGATGACTTCATTCATGATGCTGATCACTAATTTCGCGATGATCGGTTCGGCAGTCCTGTGTGTGATCGTCTTTTGGACAGTTGACAAAGTCCTCGGCTATTGGCTCATCTCCAATACTGTGAGCGGGCTCTTTATAAACAATGTGATCAAACTGACCGCTTGTGTCTACCGCCCCTGGATCCGATGGCCGCAGCTGGATCCTCCGGAAAGGGCCATCGAGAGTGCCACAGGCTACTCCTTTCCCAGCGGACATACTCAGGTGGCGTCTTCCTTTTTCGGTACCTGTTCCCTTTCGATGTGGAAAAAGAATAATGCCGTATCCGCTTTATGCGCAGCGGTCATCCTTCTTACTGCATTTTCCCGCAATTTTCTCGGAGTTCACACTCTTACAGACGTTCTGACATCGATACTGATCTCTGTGGTCCTGATCGCAGTCAGTGCCCGCCTGTTTGAAAAGGTGCAGAAAGACCGCTCTCTTTTATACAAACTGATCGCCGCCGGGTGTGTCGCAGCGGTGCTCGCTATTATTTACTTTACTTTCAAAACTTACCCTATGGATTACATTGACGG
>CAMKAA010000129.1 GCA_946410365.1 uncultured Lachnospiraceae bacterium
GAGAGCAACTGCTATTATTATTGGAATGAGGAGAATCACATGAAACAAAAGCCAGTAGTTTTAATGATCCTGGATGGCTATGGCCTTAACGACAATCCCGAAGCTAACGCTATTGCCATGGCAAATACTCCGGTCGTCAGCGGGCTTATGGAGAGTGTTCCTTTTGTAAAGGGATATGCAAGCGGTATGGCGGTAGGACTTCCGGACGGGCAGATGGGCAATTCCGAAGTCGGACACATGAACATGGGCGCCGGCAGGATCGTCTATCAGGAGCTCACAAGGATCACCAAGGAAATCCAGGACGGTGTATTTTTCGAGAATCCGGAGATCCTCGAAGCGATCAACAACTGCAAAGTGAAGAATTCCGACCTGCACATTTACGGACTTCTGTCCGACGGCGGCGTACACAGCCACATCACGCATCTGTACGCTATTCTTGAGATGTGCAAGAAGAACGGTCTCGACAGAGTATATGTCGACTGCTTCCTCGACGGAAGAGATACTCCTCCTCAGAGCGGCGCCGATTTTATCGCGCAGCTTGAAGCGAAGGAGAAGGAGATCGGCGTAGGCCGGATCGCGATGATCAGCGGACGTTATTACGCGATGGACAGAGATAACAACTATGACCGCGTGAAGATCGCATACGATGCGCTGACCAAGGGCGAGGGCCTCAAGGCGGAGAGCGCTCACGAGGCGATTACAGCTTCTTATGAGAGAGGCGAGTACGATGAGTTCGTTAAGCCCACCGTGATCTGCAAGGACGGCAAGCCCCTCACGACGATCAAGGACGGCGACTCCATCATCTTCTACAACTTCCGCCCCGACAGAGCCAGAGAGATCACTCACTGCTTCTGCGACAACGAGTTTGACTATTTTGACAGAGGACCCAGGAAGAAAGTCACATACGTCTGCTTCAAGGACTATGATCCCGACATCCCGAACAAGGAAGTCGCTTTCAAGAAGGTCGACGTCACCAATACTTTCGGCGAGTGGCTGGCTGCCAAGGGAATGAAGCAGGCAAGGATCGCGGAGACAGAGAAATACGCGCACGTAACATTCTTCTTCAACGGCGGCGTGGAAGTTCCCAACGAGGGAGAGGACAGGATCCTGGTCCGTTCCCCCAAGGATGTTCCCACTTATGACCTCAAGCCCGAAATGAGCGCTTACGGCGTTCTTGACAAACTGGTTGAGGCGATCCACTCGAAGAAGTATGACGTGATCGTCATCAACTTCGCGAACCCTGACATGGTCGGCCACACAGGTGTGCTCCCGGCAGCGATCAAGGCAGTCGAAGTCGTCGACGAGTGCGTAGGAAAGGCTCTCGAGGCCATCAAGGAAGAGGACGGCGTTCTCTTCATCTGCGCGGACCACGGCAACTGCGAGCAGATGGTCAACTATGAGACCGGTGCTCCCCACACTGCGCACACCACAAACCCGGTTCCCTTTATCCTGGCGAACTATCACGAGAACGTTAAGCTCAGAGAGGGCGGCGTTCTGGCGGATATCGTGCCCACTCTGATCGACATCATGGGATACGAGCAGCCCAAGGAAATGACCGGAAAGTCTCTTCTCATCCGCGAATAATGTGCATTTGAGAAGAAAATTCACTTAATTTTCACAATATACAGGCAGGCAGGAACGAAATTTCCTGCCTGCTTTTGTTATGATGTGGTAAAATAGTTTGATATATGCGCCTTTTGCATATGGAAGGGAAGCTTTGGAGAGTAACATTTGATGAGTGAACACGCAGGAAAAAAGTTAGACCGATATCTGAAGGACAACGCAGTCAGGGCCAATGAAGAGAGGAAGTACGGATCTGCGCGTCTACGAAGATGGAGGGGACGGGCTGTCTCCTGGCTGTATCTTGCCCCGAGTCTGATCGGCGTGGGGCTGTTCTTTGTGCTCCCCTTCGGAGTGGTCATTTACTATTCCATGATCAACAATCCCGTTCAGCACGAGTATGTAGGTTTTAACAACTTTATCCGCACGTGGAATAACAATGCTTTCTCGCTTGCCGCGCGCAATACGCTGCTCTTCTCGATGATCGCTGTGCCGTTGGCGGTAGTTCTGTCTTTGTGGCTCGCGGTGATCATGGAGAGCCGCATACCCTTTAAGAGCACCTTCCGGACTTTTTTCCTCAGTCCCATGATGGTGCCGATCGCGTCCGTGATCCTGGTATGGCAGGTGCTGTTTGATTATAATGGCCTGGTCAACGTATTTCTGACCCGCGCCGGCATAGACAGGATCGACTGGCTCAAATCAGACCTGGCGCCGATCGTCATCATACTTCTGTTTCTGTGGAAGAACCTGGGCTACAATATGATCCTCTTCATGTCGGGACTTTCGAGCATACCCAGAGATCAGATCGAGGTGGCGAGACTGGAGAGCGCGACGGAAGGCCAGATCTTCTGGAAGATAAAGATAAGATACCTCTCTTCGACGATCATGTTCGTCATTATCATGTCATTGATCAATTCCTTTAAGGTATTCAGGGAGGTCTATCTCCTTACGGGTGATTATCCCTACAATTCTCTGTACATGATGCAGCATTTTATGAATAACACATTTCAGTCTCTGGATTATCAGAAACTGTCCGCCGCCGCGATCATCATGGCTGTCTTTATGATGGTCGTGATCGGTATTTTGCTGCTGGCGGAGGACCGGTTCGGAAAGGATCTTGAGCAGTAGGAATATGGGATTATTTAAGAAGAAAAAAAAGGAGGTCTCTATAGAGACCGCGCAGAAAGAAACGGTACCCGCTAAGAGGGAGGAGCCGGTCCAAAAAGAGGAGCCGGCCAAAAAAGCGAAAAGGGCCCCAAAACCGGAGTACAGGGAGTACGACGCGATCAGCGACCGCAGAAAAGCGGAGAGAAGACAGACTGTTAGAAGGACCATCGCTGCGATCTTCTTCGCGTTTCTGTTTCTTACGCCCACAGTACTCACATTTACGAACAGCTTTATGACCGCTTCGGAGATCAGTGCCAACTACGGCTCGATCTTCGCCCAGAATACTTCCGGCGGCAAGGTGTTCGTCTCGGAAGTGGTGAACCTCAAGTTTATCCCGGATATGGTGACTTTCAGCCAGTACGCCACAGTTCTCTTCAAGAGTCCGGAATACCTGATGAAATTCTGGAATTCCGTGATCTATGTCGTGCCGATCGTGATCTTTCAGCTTTTTGTGGCTTCCCTTGCTTCCTTCGGGTTCGCGAGGTACCGCGGGAAGGTGAAACAGCTGATCTTTTTCCTGTACATTGTACTTATGCTGATGCCTTACCAGGTTACATTGGTGCCCAACTATATGGTGACCAGGGAACTGGGTATCGTTGGGACCAGATGGGCGATCTGGCTGCCGGGTATATTTTCTCCCTTTGCCGTGTATATGCTCACCAAGTATATGAGAAGGATACCGTATTCTCTCTACGAGGCGGCATCCATTGACGGGGCAGGGGAGTGGCAGATCTTCACACAGATCTGCATGCCGATCTGCAGGGGAGGCCTTGCCTCGATCGCGATCCTGATCTTTATCGATTACTGGAACATGGTCGAACAGCCGCTGATCCTTCTGGATAATGAGGAACTTTATCCTCTTTCTGTATTTTTATCGAGGATCAACGCGGGCGAGATCTCTCTGGCTTTTGCCGTAGCTGTCATATATATGGTCCTGCCGATGCTTTTCTTCCTTTACGGCGAAGAGTATCTTGTGGAAGGAATTCTGTACCAGGGCGGCATCAAGGAATGATGTCA
>CAMKAA010000130.1 GCA_946410365.1 uncultured Lachnospiraceae bacterium
TTATAAAGCTCAAACAGCACTCTTCCCTCATTGATATCGTCAAGATTTGCTTTCTCGGGCTTCAGAGTCAGAATGTTGCCGTCTTCCTGCACAAAATGATCGATGACCTTTTCCGCGAAAGCAGCATATCTCTCATCTCCCGTGATGGAAGTCATTTCCATAAGTGCCGTCAGCATGCAGCCGTCAATATAGTTCCATTCCACCTTCTTGCCTTCCCGGATCTTCTCCAGATTCCAGGCGGTGCGCTCAGGCGTGGACTCCTCTATCAGGCGCAGCACATAGGCATCGATTCTGCTGTAATCTGTCATTCCTGATCAAATCCTTCCGTAATTAACTTTTCATAGTGATCCGCGATGACCATCTCGCCGTCCTGGCCCTTCATCTTCACGTTCCGGATCTCGATCTCCTTAACGTTGTCCAGATACAGGCCCAGTTTGCATCTCTCTTTGGCAAAATTCTGCATAGCCGGAACATGCGGCTGGGCGTTCTCGGCAAAAGAGATTGAAATGTTTTCCAGGATCACCTTGTCAATAGGGCTCTCCGGCAGGCCGTCAATATAGCAGGCCGCCGCCTCTGCGTCCGTGCACTCCATATTCCGGAAACAGAAAGTTCCCATGTGCGGTGTGCGGTCATCCACGGGCAGGTGTTCTCTCGACCACACATATTCCGTGAATCTGTCAGGATCGCAGCAGTTGTACCACAAGTTGATGACGATGGGTGTCAGCACCCCGTCCATGCGGATATTATCAAACTCGACATTTGTTATGATACTGTCTTTTCCTCTGCCCCTGCGGCTCTTGATTCGAAGGCCGCGGTCTGTGGCGTGGAAGAGGCACTTCGTTACGCTCACATTGCGGATACCGCCGGCCAGCTCGCTTCCCAGCGTCAGCGCTCCGTGTCCGAAATCCATCAGACAGTTGCGGATCGTGTGGTGGTCAGCCGGAGTCTTGTATTTGCGGGCCATCTCTATTTTGTTTGATTTGATCGCGATGCAATCATCTCCTACCGAGAAACGGCATCCTATGATCTCGACCTGGTCGCAGCTCTCGGGGTCGATCGCGTCAGTATTGGGGCTGTTCTTGGGAGCCTCAATGTACATGTCGTACATACCGATGTTCTTCGAGAAGAACGGGTGCATATGCCATGAGGCACTGTTCGCAACTGTCACCCCGTGGAATGTGACGTCTTCACAGCGATTGAGGAAAACAGCTCTGGGGCGCATGGCCGGGAAGTTTTCAAAGTCTTTCCACCAGTCGCCGTTCTGACCGTTTCCGTCGATCCTGCCAAGTCCTACCACGGTAATATCCCGTGCGTAAGCGCCATGCAGAAGAGACATATAGGCCGGAACTTCATTTCCCTCAAAAGAGGAGAGCGGTGTTTCCTGTCCTGTGAAAGGATCCCTGGCAACCTCTGCCAAAATAGGGTAGCGCTCTCTTTGAGTGGATCCCAGAAGGATTGCTTTCTCACTCAGCTCCAGTGTGATGTGGCTTCTAAGCGCGATCGGAAGCGTAAGATATGTTCCGGCAGGGAAATAGATCCTGCCGCCTTCGGGCACGAAATTCACCGCTGCCTGAATGGCCGCCGTGTCTTCATGAACACCGTCGCCAACCGCGCCGAAATCTTTGACACTGACACAGCACGTCTCCGTGCGTGTCTTAAAAGAAATCTCTTCTTTCTGTCCCTGATGCTCTACCACAACGGTATACTCCGTATCCGGCGTCAGTTCAAAGAGGGAAAATACATTCGTATTTCTCCGCAGAATAGGCCTGCCGCCCATAGAAACGGTATATTCCTCCGGTGCATAGTAGGGGTTGTCATTCTGCAGTTCCATACACACGGAACTGCTTCCCAAATAGAGGATCTTTATCATAAACAAAACCTCTTAATTTACTTTTTGTGCTTTCCTCACGATATCTGCAATTATATGTTTGCATTTGATCAGCAGCTGATCTACCGCAAGATAGAAAAGCCCGAACATGATCGGACCCACACCGAGTGGGATCGTGTCCGCGTTTCCGGTGATCCGGATCACGGTGAAATTGATGACCGCATAAATACTGTAGACGAAGAAAAGCACCACAAACGCATAAAGTATGTTTAAAAAGAAGCTGAAGTAGCCGCGCAGTGTGACCATGATGTAGCGGTCATTGGCTCCGGGTGTAGCTTCAAAGAACCTGATCGCGTTATTAGTCAGAAGATCGGTTACGATTCCCATGGCGATGGCCGTCACGAAAAGTGTATCCAGCATATCTGCCATATACCCGCTCAAGCCCCATATAAAGAAGAAGCACACCGCTCCCGCGAACCAGAATTTCAGGATCAGTATCTTGACCCCGTCCGCAAGTCTGATCTTGGGCCCGGAACGGTATTTGTTAAGTTCCTCCTCGGATACTTCCGGGGAATTGCTTTCATCCGCTTCAACCAGATCTTTTACCGCCTGTGTCTTGAGCTTGTAATACCCTGTCTCTTTGGTAATATCCGGTTTGCGGTTCTGTCTTTTGCCAGTTTTCTTACTCATACTCTCTGCTCTAAATCGGGCAGAAGCACCGGCCGGAGCCGGACGCTTCCGCCCAAAAGGATTGGATCATGCTTCTCCGGTAAGATCGATCGCACCCATCTCGCCGTTGTCCTCGACCTCGATGGAGGTCTTGATCTTGCGGATCATCTTGCTGTAAACAGGAAGCAGGACGATCAGCGCGATAGTGATGCACATCAGCATAATGTGAATTCTCAGATACCACTCCGCATATGCAATGTAGATTGTAGCAACTGTGACCACGATCGGGTTATCCGGGCGGTAAACAGCGCTGTAGATCTGCTGCAGATACAGATAATCGGCACCGATAATGATCGCGAACATGATGAACATAAGGACGATCATCGGTACATTGGGCTTTTTGCGATAAGGGAACGCATTGATAAAGCACATGAAGGACAGCATGGAGAACAGCATTACGCAGAATCCGCACAGTCCCATTCCGGTTCCCTGGATCTTAGCCGTAGTATCGGAAATATACATCAGGTTAAGCGCATAGAACAGGAAAGTGATTACCAGTGATACCAGCGCGATGTTCTGAGGTCTGCGCTTAAGCGCTACCAGGAATTTGCGCCAGAGTTCGCTCAGTGCTCCGGGTTTTTTCTTTTCCATCTTCACTTACCTCCTCTGATCGCATTTGTTGTCTCCTTGTCGAAGAAATGCTTCCGTTTGAAGGAGAAGGAAATGCCATCGCCGGCCTTGAGCTCTTTCCAGCCCTTAAGCTTCGCGACGATCCTGGGACCGCCGCCGGCGATATAACCGTGAACCAGAGTATTCATACCAAGATTCTCGTTGTTCTGCACATCTACGGGAACTTCCGTGCCTTCCTCGATATTCTCGGGGCGGACACCCAGAACGATCTCTTTGCCTCTGTAAGAAGCAAGTGTGCTCTTCTCTTCCTCGGTCAGTTTCACAGTGAATCCCTGGCCGCTCAGGACGCCGTCACCGACAGTGACGTCAAAGAAATTCATAGGAGGAAGGCCGATGAAACTTGCTACGAAAATGTTGTCCGGATCATCGTACAGTTCAAGAGGTGTTCCCACCTGCTGAACATGTCCCATGGACATACACACGATCCTGTCAGCCAGCGTAAGTGCCTCGGTCTGGTCGTGCGTGACATACATCATGGTAGCCTGCAGGCGCTTGTGCAGCAGCAGGATCTCACGTCTTGTCG
>CAMKAA010000131.1 GCA_946410365.1 uncultured Lachnospiraceae bacterium
CGGTCGTCTTTGGCGGGCGCCCGCTCGATCTCCGGGAGGTCTGTCGGTGGAGCCGCACGGTCGTCATGGCCTGGCTTCCGGGCACGGAGGGCGGCCACGGAATTATGGATGTCCTGACGGGAAAAGAGAATTTCTCGGGAAAGCTTCCGATGAGCATCCCGGTCTCGGTCGGCCAGGCGCCGATCTCCTACAACCAGCTTGCCACGGGACGCCCGAAGGATCCGGTCAGGGATGTGGCGCTCTACCGCTCGGCCTACATCGATACGCCGAACCGGCCGCTGTTCCCGTTTGGCTACGGGAGGAGCTACAGCAGCTTTGCAATCTCGCCGGTTTCGCTTTCAACTTCTGAAGTTACGGGAGTGTATGATCCGTGCGACCGGGAGACAGTTCTCCTCACAGCCTCCGCGGAGGTGGAGAACACCTCTGCTGTGCCGGGCGTCGTCACGGTCCAGCTCTACATAAGAGACAATACAGCGTCGCTTGCAAGACCG
The DNA here is from genome assembly GCA_946410365.1 of uncultured Lachnospiraceae bacterium. The sequence goes on from CAMKAA010000131.1 coordinate 492, forward strand.
GTGAGGGAACTCAGGGGCTTCAGTCGTGTAGAACTGCAGCCGGGAGAGAAGAGGACGGCTTCCTTTGACGTGACGCCTTCGATGCTGTCTTTTGTCGGGGCGGAAGGAAAGCGTGTGCTTGAGCCGGGGAGGTTTACGATCTGGATCGGGGAGGATTCCGAGACGGAGAATAAGACGGAGTTTGTATTGAATGGACGATAAACAAGAGAGAGTCAAGAGTATACAGGTAAAGCGAATTGCAAGCAGCTATAATCCGGCCTGATGGCCGGATTATTCATTTAAATGTAAGTGCAACAGCCTCTGTAAGAGCAATATACGCAAAGAAAAAATAAGAAGAATTATATCCTGATACTATCAGCACCAGCAGAAAAAGTATCAGGCTGATATCAGCTGCCTTGGCAGACAATCTTCTTCGAGCAGATGTGATGTGACGAGATGAATGGAGCGGCAGTCTGACCAGAGCCAAAAGGAAGTAAAGAGGCAGAGTAAGCGTATAGATAAGCGGGTCCTGTGGAGACGCCGCTGCTTTATATATGATAAGCGGAATTAATCCTGCCAATACACTGCATGAGATACATAAAAAGTGATTGGGTGCATGCCATCCGCCCATATTGATCCTGCAGACCGTGAAAACACCTGCCCAGACCAACATGTGCAGCGGCATATGGAACAGAAGACCGATAGAAAGTATACATATGTCGGAAATACATTCGTTGAGGATGCACTCGAGACCATATTGATATAGATCAAAGGGAGCCGGGGTTTCTGAATTCCGGCACAGGAAGGAAGCACCTTTTGACGCTAACCTGACAATCATATCTAATGCCTTTCTTAACTGCGAGTGATGCGCGGGAGACTGCCTCAGAACATGTGCTTCGCAAATTCTGCGTTCAGATGCTCTGCGAAAGTTTTACTGACCGGAAGCTCCAGGCGGTTCGTCATGATCACCGTGGTTCCGGATAAACTGTATACCTTGTGAAGATTAATAATGATCGTGCGATGGATCTGAACGAACTGTTCGGGCAGGGCGGACAGAATCGCCGAAAGGGGTTTCCGCTGACGAAAGGACCTTCCCGAGGTTACGATGTCCGTATAATGCCGGGCGCTGGAAAAGTAGAGAATATCGCTGTAAGGTATCTGAACAATGTCATTCCCTGAGCGGAATATATAGAAACCGCTCTGATAGCGAGCAAGGATACGCGTCATGCATTTGTCCAGTGCCGCCTGATCCAGCGGCTTCAACAGATAATCGATCGCTTCCACGCTGTAGCCCTCGAATACGTACTCCCGAAAGGCTGTCAGAAATATAAAATCGGTCATAATGCCGGTGGTGCGGAGTTTTTTAGCGATGTCGATACCGTTTGTGGTGGGGAGATCAATATCCAGAAAGATACAGACACAGTCTTTCCAGTCATCTTCACTGGCAAAGAAGTCGGCAGCATCGGTATAGCATAGAAGCTGCACGGGTACGGATGCTCTGCGGCTCCACTCCTCAAAGCATGCTTTTGCGGCGTTCCGGTCATGAAGGCTGTCTTCTATCAGGGCAATTTTGAAAATCATGACAAATCCCTCGTTAGAAAATATATGTATATCGTTTTGTTTCCTTATGCTGATACAGGCGGAAGAGGAAGAATGATCCGGACACTGAAAGATTCCGGCTCCGGAAGAATCTGAAGATATCCGTCGTGCTCTTCTACAATGGTTCTGACTCTTTCAAGGCCGAACCCGTGTCCGGACTCATTTTTGGTTGACAGGAGCATCCCCTGAGGACCGGTTAAGTACCGGCCGGCGGAGGGATTGCTCATTGCTATAAGGAGGTTTCCCCGGTTCGGTTTGATCTGAAGGCTGATTGTTTTCGACAAAGAGTCATCCAGCTGCCTGCAGGCGTCAATGGCATTATCAAGAAGATTGCCGATCAGGGAAGACAATTCCACCTGGGAGAGAGACAGTATCTCCGGAAGATAGACCGTACTTGTGATGGTGATTCCCTGCTCTTCTGCAACAGACTGTTTTGTGTTCAGCATGGCATCAAGCAGGACGTTTCCGGTCGCCGCTGAAAGAAGTCCGTTCTCAGATGGAGCGAGAAGCTCATCCAGATATTCCATGAGGGATTCCGATTGATGGTTCTTTGCGAGTTCGGAGATGGTCAGCAGCTGATTGCGGAAATCATGTCTCCAGCCTCGCAGAATGCGGAAAGAATCGGCATAGGCCTGGTATTGCTTCGTCTCATGCTCGATTTCAGACTCACGAAGCAGGAGCTGCCGGTTCTTAAAATACAGTTTGCCGGAAACAGATATCAGAAAGAGCAATAACAGAAAGAATACGATCAGCAGGAAACAGGAAACCACGGATGAAGTAATCTGATGCTGAGGCACCAGTGAGCTTCTGCTCAATTCTACCGTCAGATCAATCTGCATATAAAAAAATGACAATCCCAGAAATACCGTAAGGCACGACAACAAGGCCAGCCAGGCCGGCATGTCGAATCGCGGGGTCCTGAGGCGGACCAGAAGGTAAGAACCTGTAAGAAGGATCGGATAGTATATAAGCATGGCAGACAACCTCAGCGCACCCGGAGACTCCAGGGCTGCCAGATGTTCAAGCTTAAAAATACTGAAAATGAAATAGCTCATTTCGTCGGCAACCATTACCAGTGAAAGGAATGCCGTGCTCCAGAATAACGACTCAGTAAAAGAGGCTGAGCTTATGAGGTGTATATAGATGATCTGGCATGACAGGAAGAGGATAAGAAAGACTGCCGTCGGAAGATGCAGTGATTTCATCAATATATAGAGGGACAAAAAACACAGGGTATACGCAAGGCATCTGCACCTGCCTGTTTTTACAGTGATTTTTTTATGGATTATCACCAGAAACAGGCAGAAATCAATGATGTTGGATAAAAAGTCTATAAACTGAAAAAGCATGACAGGCTCCTGACAAATATCTTATGACAGGAACAGTATACCACTTAAAAATGCGTTCAACAATTAACTCGTGCCACATGAAAGGCATTTCGTGCCACCCGTATTGATTTCTCACTGCATTTTATGATATTTAGGGATTGCAGCAAGGTGAATTTTCTGACAGAAAGGAGGAGCGCTATGAAAAAGTTGATTACACTCGTTGGCAGACTGGTTTTGTTTGCTGCTGCTATATTTGCAGCATCGCCATGTCTGGGAAAAATCTATGAGCCGGAGTTACCTGAATCTAT
>CAMKAA010000132.1 GCA_946410365.1 uncultured Lachnospiraceae bacterium
CCGTCTGCTGCTGCGCTTCTTCCTGCGGCGCGTCCGGCTGTTGCTGAGCCTCAGCCTGCGCTTCTGTCTTGGACTGCGCTTCCTTGCTCTTGTCTCCTCCGCCGGAGCCGCCGCAGCCCATAAGGAGCGATGCGCTCAGGCAGATCATAACAATGATTGCCATATACTTTTTCATAATGAACAACCTCCTATATCATGATTGCTTAATCGTATAAGTACAAGATAATCATATCAATGCGCTTTTTTGTTGTAAATCTTATACCCGAACAAAATCAGCTCTTTTGTCCCCCGTTCAGTTCCAGAAACAGCGCCGCCATAGTGTTTTCATAGTAAGGAAGCGTCCACAGAATATTAACAATTCCAAAGGTGACGAATCCCAATAAAACCCATCCCAGAAAGGTCAGGTCCAACAGGAATGTACGCCATTTGTTCCCGTCCATCATCCTGCGTGAAAGTGTGATCACCTCGATCTCAGACAGGTCAGGGTACTCTTTTACTATATAGGGGACCATCCTGTAGGAATAATACTTTACCAGTCCCGGAAAAAAGCCCAGGCAGAACCAAAGGGCCGCAAAAACATCTCTGAGAAGAAGAGTGACGAAAACATGCGCGTAATCTGAAAAGCCTTCCCTGATCAGCGCAATCTCTGCCGATCCCTTCTCTGCGTTGTTCCTGAAGAACAGGCAGCCTCCCGCCTCTAAAGCGTTGGCGAAAATGATCTTTACCAGTGCCGCGGACACAATGATGGACATATATCCCACAACAACGATGCCTGCTATGATCAGGAGTTCATTCGGCGCCATTTTATGAAGCGGTTCAAAACCGACATTCTGCAATATGCTCTCTCTTCTGGCCTGGGTCAGCGCTGATGTCACGGTGGCCAAAAGGAACATCAGCGCCGCTACAACAACACTTCTCCAGTAATTCTTTTTTAAGGCGGACTTACCCTTCTTCTTAATGTCTCTTATAGACCACATGCTGTACCTTCTTCTTTATCGTCTTTTTGGGGTCCCTTATATTCCAGGCAGAGCATGGTCAGATCATCGAACTGCTCCGCTTCCCTCACAAATCTGCTTATTGACCCGCGCACAGTTCCCAGGATCTGCTCGGGGGAAGCATCCGGATCTTCGTTCAGCGCATTGATCATCCTCTCCACTTTGAACATGTTCCCATCCGGATCCTGGGCCTCGGGCACACCATCCGTGTAGACGAACAGCTTATCCCCGGGTGACAGACACATTTCGTACTCGCTGAACTTCATGCCGCTCACTCCTCCAAGCACAAAGCTATGCTTGTCTTTATAGATCGCAAACCCGCTGTCTGCCTTCCTGAGCGCCGGATATTCGTGCCCGGCATTTGCGGCGGAAAGTTTACCGGTAGAGATCTCAAGAATTCCGATCCAGACGGTTACGAACATTTCCAGTTTATTGTTCGCGCAGATCGCGTTATTTGAATCGAACAGAATTTCCGAAGGAGATTTCCCCATTACGGCATTATCCGCAAGAATGATCTTGGAGGCCATCATAAACAGCGCGGCCGGCACACCCTTTCCTGACACGTCCGCGATCACGAGGCACAGGTGGTCGTCATCGATAAGAAAGAAATCGTAAAAATCGCCGCCTATCTCTTTTGCCGGCTCCATGGAAGCGCAAAGCCCGAATTCCTGTCTGTCCGGAAAAGCAGGGAAACTGTCAGGCAGCACGCCCTTTTGGATCTGCGACGCCATATCCAATTCTGTCCGCACACGCGATTCTTCCTTTGTCGCTCTGGTGAGATCTTCCATATAGACAGACAGGTCTTTCTCCATCTGTGCCATCACAAGATTCAGATGCTCCACCTCATCCCCTGTCCGGATATGAAGAGAGGAGAAATGCTCCATGCGCGTATTGCCGGATCTTCTGTCCTCGACATAGCTTTGTGCCGCCGTTGCAATGGCGTTGATTGGTTTTACCGTCGTCCTTTCCATAAGCCGGGCTATGATAAATCCCATAAAAGCAGTAACGGCAATAGTCGCGATAATATACCGGATCAGAAAAGCCAGCATGTCACGCGTCATTTCATCCAGCGTAAAATCTGCCAGAATGTAGCCCCTGACTCCGCCGCTTTCATCTCCTATCGGGGTCCCGACTGTGCAGATCCAGGGGTCTTTTCCCCCGATATAGCTGTAATGAGGTATTCCCATTCCGTCCCAGCTAAGAAATATATTCAGTTCCTTATCGTCAACGGGCTCCCAGTCGCCGGGCTCTTTAATATATCCGCCCCTTGTATCCGGATCCACTATGTATATCAGGGCTGAAGTGTCCCTGTCGTAGACTGCATAATAGACGTCATCCACATTATTGAGCACCGTAAGATCATTCAGGACCTTATACAGAGTCTGATAATCCACCAGTTCCGTGATCTTGCCAAAACAGTCATGATACGCATCTGATCCGGTACCGCCGCGCTCTTCTTCCGATAACCCGCGATAGATGCTCATAACTTCGTCTGCCAGCATCTCCGGCTCCGCAAAATTCCGCGACACGAGCCTGGCTGTCCCCGTAAGTTCAAACGTATCATCAACAACCTTATCAAACAGGTTGCCCGCGTATATGTATAACCCGACGATCAGTCCGACAAATCCTATCGTCAGGGCTCCCGCAACGGACATGATCGTTACCTTTTCAGCCAGCGACTGTCTTTTCTCACTTTTCCATTTTCTCCTCGTATTGTCTGACATATGTCCACTCCACATCCTGCTAAGAACATACAACCTGAGTTAGGATAATTATACAATATTTTCGCGATATCCTCCCACGTTTTCAATGCAACTAAAAAGAGGCGTGCCGCAAAAGCGCAGGTTTTGAACCTTAACGCTTAATGCGGCACGCCCCTCACTTTTTTAGTTTATAAGCGGTGTGATCACCCTTCCTGCAGGCTGTATTTTGTCACAGAAAACTCCGCCTCCCCGTCCACGAAGAATGAGATCCCATCCGCGCGAACGTCCGTATAGAAGGTGATCGTCATGACTTTCTCCCCTCCGTTTACAAATACTTCCGCGCTGAAACGATCCAGAATGACCCTTAGTTTAAGAATACCGTGCCTCGGTTTCACGCTGGCTCTTCTCTGATGGATGATCGCTCTCCTCGATCCGGAGAACTTGCGGTCGACCTTCAGAGTCGATTCCGAAGGCCGGAAACTGATGCCTGTATGGTGCCTGCCGTCCCTTGCGAAGTGAATGGCAAATTTCTGGAAGGGATAATGTCCATCTTCGTCATCTTCTATGACCTTGAGTTCCAACTCCATATCCACAAGCCTTCCGCGAATCCCGTCAAGTTCGATCTCTTCGTTCCGGACACGCACATTCTCGTAGCTCACCTTGTCCCGTCTCAGCGAAAGAAGTTCCCGGATCGGCCACTGATAAAGCCGTCCGTCCTTAACGGACAATTCCCTTGGCATCGTCATCTGTCCAAACCAGGGGATACTCTTCGTGTGAAGGTTGCAGGTATCCCAGTTCTGCATCCACGCGATCATGATCCTGCGCCCGTCGGGTGCAAGGACAGTCTGTTCCGCGTAGAAATCCATCCCGTAATCCACACTCTGGTCAGCTTCAGATACAAACCTGCCTGTCTCCGGGTCATAGTCTCCGATCAGGCAGAAAGTCCCATTGCCGTTATGATATTCCAGCCCGTCAGGCA
>CAMKAA010000133.1 GCA_946410365.1 uncultured Lachnospiraceae bacterium
TCTCAACCATATGCACGGGAATACGGATCGTTCTGGCCTGATCTGCGATCGCTCTGGTAATAGCCTGACGGATCCACCATGTAGCGTAAGTCGAGAATTTAAAGCCCTTATTATAGTCGAATTTCTCTACCGCTTTTATAAGACCGAGATTTCCTTCCTGGATCAGATCCAGAAACAGCATGCCGCGTCCCACGTAGCGCTTGGCAATACTGACGACGAGACGCAGATTTGCTTCAGCAAGTCTCTTCTTGGCGTCTTCGTCTCCGTTCTCCATTCTCTTAGCCAGATCGATTTCTTCTTCAGCGGTCAGAAGCGGAACTTTACCGATCTCTTTGAGGTACATGCGCACCGGATCTTCGATGTTGATGCTGTCCGGAATGCTCAGATCCATCAGATCCGGCTCTTCGTCGCCGTTATCTTCGATCATTCCCAAATCGTCATCGGGCACATCTGTGTCATCTTCTTCCACGACCTGCAGCACGTCAATATCATTCTTTTCAAGCACGCGTACGATCAGCTCGTACTGGTCGTCCGTCAGCTTCAGGTTCTTGAACTCCGTGCGTATTTCCGATTCCTCAAGTACGCCCTTTTTCTGCTTGCCGGCGGCGATCAGATCACCGATCTTCCTCATGAACTCTTCCTGATTAACTGTTTCATGATTTTTGTTGTCCGCTTTGCTCATAGTAGATGTTCCTCCGTTCTTATATCTATAAACAGATCGTTGCGATCCCATTTATCAGTGACAGTGATTTACAGGTCATTGCGGATCCTCCGCGTCGCCGAGTTTAAAACTGATCTTCTGAAGCGCCTGCAGTTCCTTCCTGGCGGTCATGATCCCTGTGAGCATCTCCGCTGTCGGCTCCTGCAGCCCTTCTTCGATCTGTCTTCGCTCCCTCTCCGCAGCCGATCTCCTGATAGAGATCACGATGTCTTTGAGAGCTTTTTCTCTGTCCCTTGCGTCGTGAAGCCCCCTGAGCCTGGTATTAAAGAGGGCTGCCGCCTGTTCCTGCTCTTCCTGTGTTCCGAACATTCCGATCACAGACGCCGGATTGCCTCCCTGCTGCTCTTCAAGGATCGTCCAGTATCCCTCAGCTGCCTGCCTGGGTACTCCCTCCTGAAAATGCTCCGGCCGGATGTACGGTTTGATCTGCGTGAAGATCTCCGGCTCATCGCAAAGCCATGTCATGAGCAGCTTTTCATTTCTTTCAGCGCGCTCGTCACGGGTTGGTCTGGAGCGCCGTTCCGATGTCTTATCAGGTTCTCTCCCTGCCGGCTCCGCACCTTTTTTCCATACATTCTCCGCAGCACCTGATCTGCCATAGGCGGCGACCAGCCTTCTGAGGCTTCCTTCATCAACGTAATAGCGCCTTGCGACTTCTCTTATATAGTTCTCTCTCTCGATCTCATCCGCGATGCCGCAGAGTTTCGCGGCAGCGGCGTGGTGAAACTGCGTCCTCTGGGCGGGATCCTGCATGGAATAGTCCCTTTCCATCATGCGCAGTTCGTAAAAAAAGCTGTTCTCCGCGTTTTTTACCCTCTCCAGAAAAGCATCTCTGCCGTTTGCCTTTATAAATTCATCCGGATCCTTGCAGGGACGCAGGTCAATTACCCTGCCCTCAAGGCCTGCTTTTCTCAGAATACCGATACTCCTGATCGCAGCTCTTACACCGGCATCGTCGCTGTCGTAGGCGAGAAGGACCTGCTTAGTATACCGTTTGAGCAGCGCGGCCTGTCCCTCTGTAAAGGAAGTTCCCAGGGACGCCACCGCTTCGTGAAAACCCGCCTGGTGCATGGAAATAACATCCATATAGCCTTCGCAGAGGATCTTATAAGGCTCTTTCGATCTTTTGGCAATGTGAAGTCCGTAGAGGTTCCGGCTCTTGTCGAAAATTTCTGTCTCCGGGGAATTGAGGTATTTGGGCTTGCCGTCTCCCATCACCCTGCCGCCGAATCCGATCACCTGGCCGCGTACATCCATGATCGGAAAGATCACCCGGTTCCAGAATTTGTCATGCAGTCCTCTTTTTTCATCAAACGCCGCAACTCCTGCTTCCAGGATCACTTCATCGGAGAATCCGCAGCTTTTTAAATGCGCGCACAGATCGTTTCCCGATCCGTCAGCATAGCCCAGCCCAAAGTCCCGCATAGTAGACTGATCCAGCTTTCTCTCCGCGAGATATCTCTGTCCCTTTAATCCCTTTCGGGATCTGAGGAGCTTGTAGTAATAAACCGCGGCCTCTTTGTTGACTGCGCGCAGCTGCTGCCTTTTCTCCTCCTTTTTCCTGGCTTCTTCACCGTAATTGACTTCCGGCAATTTGATCCCTGCTCTGTCAGCAAGTGTCTCAAGCGCCTCTCTGAAACTGTAGTTCTCATATTTCATCAGAAAAGTCGCCGCGTTCCCCCCCGCGCCGCACCCAAAACAGTAAAACATCTGCTTGGGCTCCGAGACGGAAAAGGACGGAGATTTTTCATTATGGAAAGGACACAGGCCAAAATAGTTAGCGCCTTTCTTCTGCAAATGGACGTAGGTTCCTACGACATCAACGATATTATTGGATCGAAGGACCTCCTCCACCTTGTCATCAGGATAATACATATTTAACTTTTCCCGTTATAATACATCCCAGGTCTTGGGAATATAGATTGATTCGAACATCATGATCGCATATCTGTCAGTCATTGACGAAATATAGTCGCAGACAGCCCGCCAGATCGGTGTTCCGCTGTCGATCATCTTCTTCTGCAGCTCCGGCATCTCCTCCGGATGAGTCATATAGTAATCGTAGAGAACACAGATCATATTCTCCGCCTTGGACTCCTCAGCTTTGGCAACGGGATTTGTGTATACCCGTTCAAACATGAACGCCCGGAGTTTTTCAAAAGCATCCCTGATCTCCTCCGACATAGTGATCACAGGCTTTCCCTGGCTGGTGGTAATGATATCATGGATAAAACGATCCAGCCGCTGCCCCAGGGTCCTTCCGACCACACATGCAATGCTCTCGGGTACGTCCTCGTCAGTGAGGATCCCGCCCCGGATCGCATCATCCATGTCATGGTGAACATAAGCGATCTTATCAGACAGCCGCACGATCTGCCCCTCAAGAGTAAAGGGCAGCGTGTTCACCTGGTGGTTCACGATACCGTCTCTCACTTCCTCTGTCAGATTCATACCTGCGCCGTTTTTCTCCAGGAAATCGACTGTCCGAAGGCTTTGCTCGTTGTGACGGAATCCCTCAGGACTGATCCTGTTCAGAGCCCTCTCACCGGCGTGCCCGAAGGGAGTATGTCCGAGATCATGCCCCAGAGCGATGGCTTCCACCAGATCCTCATTAAGGCGCAGAGCTTTGGCAATGGTCCTTGCGTTCTGCGACACCTCCAGAGTATGAGTCATTCTCGTTCTGTAATGGTCTCCGTCAGGGGACAAAAACACCTGCGTCTTGTCTTTCAGCCTCCTGAAAGACTTGCTGTGCAGGATCCTGTCCCTGTCCCTCTGAAAAACAGGGCGTATATCACACTGCTCTTCGGGAACCGATCTTCCCCTTGACTGCGCTGAAAAGGCAGCCCAGGGAGCGAGGATCTCTTTTTCTCTTAATTCCAATTCTTCTCTGATCGTCAATGGAAGGCCTCTTTTACACCTGTAAATACCGAAATGATAACAGAATTGCGAAACCGG
>CAMKAA010000134.1 GCA_946410365.1 uncultured Lachnospiraceae bacterium
AAGAAGTGCAAAGAGATGGGCCTTGACGCTCTTCACGACAGCATCCATGAGATGGCCCGTGACGAGGCAAGACACGGCCAGGGCTTCAAGGGACTTCTGGACAGATATTTCGGCAAATAAGAAGTTCTGCTGTCTTTTGACAGAAGTACTGTATGTGAAAGCGAATCGGACTATAAACCGATAAAAATGAGGGTGTGAAAACCGGGAAAGCTTCTCCCGGAATTCACATCCTTTTTTAATCTGCTTTTAATCTTTCTCTCAGGATGTTTTTATATGGCGGAGTTATCCTTTACTTACATCAAGCGAAAGAAAGAACCGCTGATGTAAAGAATCACAAATAAAGGTATAATTAATACGTACACCGTATCGGAGGTATCAAAATGGAAATGATGGAAAAAGTTGAACGTCTCAGAGAGAAAGCAAATGTATCTTATGAGGAGGCGAAGGACGCGCTCGAACAGGCAAACGGAGATCTTCTCGACGCGATCGTTCTTTTGGAGCGGCAGGGTAAGGTCAAGGGCCCCGCGCAGAGCACTTTCTCGACGGATTATGAGGAGCAGACGGAGTTCGTAAAAGTCAGGGACAAAGTTGAAGAGCAGGAAAATTCCGCTCCCAGCTTCGGACGGACGTTCGGCAGGCTGTTCAGAGGATTTATCGGCTTTATCAAAAATACGACATTTATCGTGACAAAGGGAGAAGACGTAGTATTTACGATGCCTACGATCGTATTTGCCCTTCTTCTGTTCTTCTTCTGGGAGGTTCTTGCTCCGGTCATGGTAATCGCCCTGTTCTTCGGGATCAGGTATTCATTTGAAGGAGAAGAAGAGGCTGAGAAAGCTAATTCGATCCTGAATAAAGCGGGAGATTTTGCACAGGATGTGCGCAGCGAGTTTACAAAAAAAGACAGTGATACCGATGAAATGTGAATATCCGACCGGTGAAAGAAATGAGCCGGCCTAAGGAGCCTGATATGTCGATAAATCAGAAGCATGAAGAGCAGCGGCGCGTGACGTCGATCACCAGAAAGCTTCACTGGTATATGCTCCGCGGCAAAATATTGCGCTTTTTGGTCTCGGACCTGCTGCTCGCCGTACTTCTGACAGCAGGCTGGTGCATAGAACAGGAATATTCGGCGCTGGGACAGATTTTCACTCAGAACCACAGAAGCTTCGAGCATTTTCCGTCCGCGGCGCAGCCGGGATTTGATCTGGTCTACAGGGTTGCCTCGAAAGAGGGAACCCTGCTTCTGTCGGTATCCTGCCTGGTCCCGTTCGCAGTTATTTCCTCTGCGATCCTCGCGCTCCTTATCTTTCAGTTTCTTGGAGTAATATTCTCTTATTACAAGGAGGACAGAAAGATCAGGAGGATCCTCGCGCCCATCAATGAGATCGCGCTCAAAGCCGACGAACTGAGCAGGCTTTCCTTTACGGAAGACAAATATCAGGTGATCGAAGACGCGATCGAGCATATCCATCCGGAAGAGGCGGAAAGCGGAAGTACTCTGTCTTTTGGCGACTCCGACCTGGCGGGCGTAGAGGCGGCGATGAACAACCTGCTTCTTCGCATGCGCAGTACTATGCGGCAGCAGTCCCGCTTTGTTAACGACGCTTCCCACGAACTGCGAACGCCCATTGCGGTGATCCAGGGCTACGCCGCTATGCTGGAGCGGTGGGGAAAGACGGATGAAAAGATCCTGGACGAGGGGATCAGCGCGATCAAAAACGAAGCGGATCACATGAACTATCTGGTGGAGCAGCTGCTCTTTCTTGCCAGAGGCGACAGCGGCAGGACAGCCCTGAATAAACAGCCTGTAATGACGGACGTCTTTCTGCGCGAGATTTACGAAGAATCTCTGATGATCGATGAGAAACACCGCTACCGACTGAGAGATACAGGAGAGGCGGCGGAAGTGAGTATCGATCCCGGCCTGATGAAACAGGCTGTCCGGATCCTGATCGATAATGCGGCAAAATATACCCCGGAAGGGGAAGAGATACAATTGTCCTACGGCAAAACTGAGAAAGGATGCCCTTACCTGCAGGTACAGGATCTGGGGAGCGGCATCAATGAATCTGAGCTCCCTCATATTTTCGAGCGATTTTTCCGGGCGGATGAGGCACGCAGCAGCGAGGGTACAGGCCTCGGACTCTCCATTGCGAAATGGATCGTGGACAAGCACGGCGGGCATTTCGAAGTTTTGTCGAGAAAGGATCTGGGCACAAGGATCAGGATCGTGCTGTGATATAATCGTTTCAGAGACAATAAATCTGCAGTACTTTGCGGGAGGTTGCCATGGCAAAAAATACTGAAATCAGTTACAGAAATCAGCTTCTGTATTCCGTATTTGTAAGAGATTACGGAAAGAACGGTACATTTAAGGATGTGGAAGAGGATCTGGACCGCATCAGGTCTTTGGGAACAGACATCATCTGGTTTATGCCCATTCATCCCATCGGAAAGATCGGACGAAAAGGAAGTATCGGTTCTCCCTACGCGATCTCAGATTATCGCGCCGTCAATCCGGATTTTGGCACGTTGGAGGACTTTATCAGGCTGACCAAAGAGATCCACAGGCGCGGGATGAAGTGTATTATCGACGTTGTCTATAATCACACATCCCCTGATTCTGTATTGTCAGAAGAGCATCCCGAGTGGTTTTACAGGGACAGGAACGGAAAGCCCAAGGCTAAAGTCGCGGAGTGGTGGGACATCGTTGACCTGGACTATAACAACCCGGGGCTTTGGGACTACCTGATCAAAACATTGTGTTATTGGGCACAGTATGTGGATGGATTCCGCTGTGACGTGGCGTCTTTAATTCCGCTTGATTTCTGGAAGCAGGCCAGGGCAGCTGTGGAAGAGGTGCGCCCCGGCGCTTTCTGGCTTGCAGAGAGTGTTGAGACCGGTTTTATCCAGAGGATAAGAGGGAATGGCGAGTATTGCCTTTCCGATTCGGAACTCTATCAGGCTTTTGACGCATGTTATGACTATGATATTTACAGAGAACTGGCACAATATCTGTCAGGAAAAGGCCCTCTGAGCAGATACCTGGATCGCCTGAACCTGCAGGAGTGTATATACCCGGAGAATTACGTAAAGCTTCACTTCACGGAGAATCATGACCGGATCAGGACGGCGGCTCTTATGCCGGATCTAAGAAATCGCCGGCACCTTATGGCATTTACCATGTTCCAGAAAGGCATAAGTTTCCTCTATAACGGACAGGAGAGAAGTGCAGCGGCTTTTGCCAACATCTTTGAAAAAGAGCCTATTGACTGGACGGGACCGGATCTGTCGGATGTGATCGTGAAAATGAAGAAGATCAAAGAAAGTGAGATCTTTGCCGCGGGAACTTTCTTCGCCGACGAAGTTCGCGACGGCGTAGTGCGCGCAGTTTACACCCATGGAGAGGAAAAAATTGTTGGTCTGTTCGCGATTGGCGGCGGAGCTGTCGGCGCGGACACCGGACTGCCGGACGGCTCTTACCGTAATTTGTACAGCGGCGAAAAAATCTATGTTTTCCACGGAGTAGTTCCCGTAGGAGAGGATCCTGTCATACTTGGACGCCTGTGAAAACAATTGTCGGCAATAAAGAAATACTGTGGACATAAAAAAACGGAAAACGCGATATGCGTTTTCCGTTTTATCGTAGCGAGAGGGGGACTTGAACCC
>CAMKAA010000135.1 GCA_946410365.1 uncultured Lachnospiraceae bacterium
GAGACTGAGATGAAAGAGGCAAAATATCGCATGGAGGATGCTCTGAACGCTACCCGCGCGGCAGTGGAAGAGGGTATCATCCCCGGCGGCGGAAGTGCGTATATCCATGCATCCAAGGCTGTCGAGAAGGCAGTTGAGAATCTCGAGGGAGATGAGAAGACAGGTGCCCAGATCGTTCTGAAGGCTTTGGAAGCTCCTCTCAACCAGATCGCTGAGAACGCCGGTCTTAACGGCGCTGTCATCGTAAACAAGGTCAAAGAGTCCGTAGAGGGAATCGGATTTGACGCATATACCGAGAAGTATGTCAACATGATCGAAGACGGAATCCTGGATCCCGCAAAGGTTTCCAGAAGCGCTCTTCAGAACGCTACTTCCGTAGCTTCCAGCTTCCTGACAACAGAAGCTGCCGTAGCTACGATCAAGGAGCCCGTTCCTCCGATGCCCGCAGGCGGCGCAGGGATGATGTGATAATAAACCAGCACCCCGAAAAAATGAAATAAGAAAGGCCAGGTGAGCTTGTTCACCTGGCCTTTTTATTTCATTTTTTCGGGGCGGCCAAGACGCGGAGCGTCTCTGGCCGCCCACAGTCAGGAATGCGTAGCATTCCTGACTTGGGTGCTGGTTTATCATCACATCCATCCCTTATTCAACTTGCGTAGCATTCCTGACTTGGGTGCTGATTTATTATCACATCATATTCTCATTCAACCTGCGAAGCATTACGGACTTGGGTGCCGGATTATTCTCACATCCCTGCCGGATTATTCTCACATTGTAATCTGTCAATTTTATTTGACTGACTAAGCAAATAATCTTATAATGGCAGTACTTTATTAAAAGTTTATAAAAAAATGAAAGGATCAGATCGCGAATATGGCCGATAATATCGTCAAAAGGGGCTTCGAAGAATTTGACAGAGGCACTATCGAGAATATCGCAGAGTATTTAAGTCCGGAAGAACTTTATTCGGATGTTATTGACCGTGTCCGGAAATACCATCCCTCAGATGACATCTCACTGATCGAGAAGGGCTATGAAGTCGCAAAGAGAGCCCATGAAGGGCAGAAGCGCAAATCCGGGGAACCGTATATCATTCATCCGCTCTATGTGGCTCTGATCCTGGCAGACCTGGAGCTGGATAAGGAGACGATCACAGCCGGTCTCCTTCACGATGTTGTAGAAGATACGATCATGACCAAGGCGGAGATCGAGGAGCAGTTCGGCTCTGACGTCGCTCTTTTGGTGGATGGCGTTACCAAACTGGAGAAACTTAAGCTTTCCGGCGACTATCAGGACAAGACCCAGGTCCAGCAGGAGGAGCAGGCGAGAAACCTGCGCAAGATGTTCCTTGCTATGGCCAAGGATATCCGCGTTATTCTGATCAAACTGGCAGACCGTCTCCACAATATGCGGACACTCGGACATATGCCTCCTGAGAAGCAGATCCGCATTGCCCAGGAGACCCTGGATATTTATTCGCCTATCGCGTCCAGACTCGGAATTTCCATGATCAAGGTGGAACTGGACGATCTTTCCCTCAAATATCTCAAACCCGACGTTTACTATGACCTCGTAGAGAAAGTGGCGCAGCGCAAATCCGAAAGGGAGCGGTATGTGCAGGAGATCGCGGTCGAAGTCGCGGAACATATCAAAGAAGCCGGCATCGAAGGCAAGGTGGACGGCCGCGTCAAGCATTTTTTCAGTATATATAAGAAAATGGTCAACCAGGGGAAATCCCTGGACCAGATATATGATCTGTTTGCAGTGAGGATCATTGTAAATTCGGTGAAGGACTGCTATGCGGCTCTCGGTATCATCCATGAGATGTATAAGCCGATTCCCGGAAGGTTTAAGGACTACATCGCAATGCCCAAGCCCAACATGTACCAGTCGCTGCACACGACGCTGATTGGTCCCACCGGCCAGCCCTTTGAGATCCAGATCCGCACTTTCGCGATGCACAGAGCTGCCGAATACGGTATCGCGGCTCACTGGAAATATAAGGAACAGTCCGACGGAAAGAAGGTCGAGAACAGGGAAGAGGAGAAACTGACCTGGCTTCGGCAGATCCTGGAGTGGCAGCGGGACATGTCGGACAACAGGGAATTCATGGATCTTTTAAAGAGCGATCTGGATCTGTTTTCCGACAGCGTATACTGCTTTACACCCAGAGGAGAGGTCAAGAACCTTCCCGCGGGTTCGACACCCATAGATTTTGCCTACTCGATCCACTCCGCTGTCGGCAACCGTATGATCGGAGCCAGGGTAAACGGCAGGATCGTCAATATTGATTATAAGATCAGGAACGGCGACCGGATCGAGATCATCACATCCCAGAACTCCAAGGGGCCAAGCCCCGACTGGCTCGGCATCGCGAGAAGCGCCTCGACGCGCAACAAGATCAACCAGTGGTTCAGAAGGGAGATGAAGGAAGAGAACATAAGCAGAGGACGAGAGCTCATGCTCTCATACTGCAAATCCAAGGGATATGTTCTTTCAGACCTGCTCAAACCGGAGTATAAAGAAGCGGTACTGAAGAAATACGGATTCAGGGAGTGGGACGCAGTCCTTGCTGCGATCGGCCACGGCGGCATCAGAGAAGGGCAGGTCGTCAATAAGCTCCACGAACTCTACGAAGAGGATCACAAGAGGCAGATCACGGACGAAGAGGTGCTCAAGGAGATCTCCGAGCACAAGCCGCACATGCACAGTAAGGGACAGAATGCCATTATTGTCAAGGGAATTCAGGATGTGGCGGTGAGATTCTCCAAATGCTGTAATCCCGTTCCGGGCGATGAGATCGTCGGCTTTGTGACAAGAGGACGAGGCGTCTCGATCCACAGGGCTGACTGCGTCAATGTCATCAGTCTCGATGAAGAAAACCGGGGAAGGGTCATTGAGGCCTCCTGGGTTGACGGAGCGGAAGACGAAAAGGAAGCCGGATTTGTCTGTGAGATCAACATCTACGCCAACGACAGGGCCGGACTTCTCAACGATGTGACGAGAAACTTCTCGGAGAGAGATATCAATATACTCAAAGTCAACACTATGACCAGCAAGCACGGGATCGCTACGCTGACTATCAGTTTCGAGGTCAAGAGCGCCAAAGAACTGCAGGAGATCTGCGGCAAACTCCAGAATATCCGCGGAGTGCAGGCTGTAAAGAGAACGAACGGCTGACAGGGCCGCCGGAGGGGATCAATGAAGAAAATAGTGATCGGAAGTTACATGGTCGGCATGGTTCAGACCAACGTTTATTACCTTCACAGAGAAGGCGAGTCTGCGGCGATCCTGTTCGATCCTGCTGATTACGGACGGGAGATCTGCGAGGCGCTGGCGAAGCAGGGGCTTGAGATCAAGGCGATCTTTCTTACCCACGGTCATTTCGACCACATATTCGGAGTCAAAGCACTCAAAGAAGCCTGCGGAGCGCCTGTCTATGCAAGTGTGCTCGAAAGAGACCTTCTTGAGGACCCGCAGCTCAACGGTTCCGCGGACGTCGGAAGACCTTGCTCTGTTACAGCTGACCGCTATCTGATCGATGGAGAGAAGGTCACGGCAGCAGGCATGACTATGCGCGTGATCTCAACTCCGGGACACACAGAGGGCGGCTGCTGTTACTATTTTG
>CAMKAA010000136.1 GCA_946410365.1 uncultured Lachnospiraceae bacterium
CGAAAATGTACTCGAAATCGAAATCTTCGGGAGTAGCCTGGGAAATAGCTGTGTTTGCTCTGTCGGAGCAGCCCGTAGCGCCGCGGATGCCGAAGCCTCTCTCTGTGAAGTTAAGGCCGTTTCTGCAGATCCTGCCGATACCGTCGGTCTTCTTCCAGTAGATCAGGTCTGTGCTTACGCCGCCCTGCTCGATGAAATCCTTCATCAGTTTGCCGACTTCGTTGTCAGCGAAAGCAGTGATAACAGCTGTGTTCATGCCGAAGCATTTGTGCAGGCCGCGGATAACGTTGTACTCGCCGCCGCCTTCCCATGCGCGGAAAGAACGGGCTGTGCGGATGCGTCCCTCGCCGGGATCAAGGCGGAGCATTACTTCGCCAAGGCTGACAGCGTCAAATTTGTAGGTTCCCTCGGGTTTAAGGTCAAATTTCATTCTGTTTCCCTCCTAAATATTAGCGACTGATCAGCCGCGGATTTCCTTAACGATTGCTGCTGCCTCTGCTACCAGAGCCTTGATCTCGTCGAACTTGCCTTCCTTGACAAGCTTGTTCGGAACCATCCAGCTGCCGCCGCAGGCTACGATCCTGTCATATGCAAGATAATCTCTTACGTTGTTGGCGTTGATGCCGCCGGTGGGCATGAAGCTCAGGTTTACATAAGGAGCTGCGACAGCCTTGATCATCTTGAGGCCGCCTGCGGGCTCTGCGGGGAAGAACTTGACAAAGTCAAGACCGAGAGCAATAGCCTGCTCCATCTCGCTGGGAGTCTGTGTGCCGGGAGTTACCGGAATACCTTTATCCAGGCAATATTTTACGACTTCCGGATTGAGGCCGGGGCTTACGATAAACTTAGCGCCGCATTCCACTGCGCGGTCGACCTGCTCTGTGGTCAGGACTGTTCCTGCACCTACCAGGATCTCAGGAAATTCCTCAACCATATTCTTAATCACATCTGCCGCTGCTGCGGTACGGAATGTAACCTCTGCGCAGGGAAGGCCGCCCTCTACGAGTGCCTTAGCAAGAGGCGCTGCGTCCTTCGCATCATCCAATACTACTACAGGAACAATACCAATTTTTCTGAATTCAGCCTTAAAATCTTTCATTTTGCTATACATCTCCTTTTCACTTGCAGCTGATGTGCCTGAAACTAATACTATTTTATCCTTTCCGGTTTTAGTTGTACATAGACAAGTTCGAACAATAAATGGACAAGTTCGCAAAATATCCGAAAAACCCTGTTAATGCTTTTCAAGGAGACTCTTCATTTCGTCATGATCCTTAAACCCGAAAACAAGAAAATTGGATGTTTTATAAATGGGTGTCAGTTTCTCGATATTATCTTTCCAGACCAAGCGCTCCGGTTCGTTTGCCGCGAATATGACAAAAACCTTTCCCTCGGGAATCAAGGTGTCGTTTTCTTTGGCCTGAAGCCATTTGTAGGTATAATCGACATCTGTAAGATCTTCTAATGTGCCGCTATTCTTTGCGTCTGTCCATGTGTGCATTTTCAGCCGGCCGTCGGATAATTCTGTCAGAATGCTGGTGTTCCAGAAAGTGCCGTATCCGAAATCATACCCTTCTCCGGTCAGATAAGAGACGATCTCTCTATACTCAGGTGTACTGTCCGCTTTCCCGAAGTACCGGTATGCTGATACAGAATTTATAAGGAGCGCGCAGATATAAAGCAGCAGCAGGAAGGAGCGGATCTTAAACCTCGGGCGGGATTCTCTGACCCAGAAGAGGATCAGCACAAACCCGAAAATATGCGACGGGATATTATATCTGTCCCTGTATAACATATCAGTCCATACATACAGTGCTGTAAAAATAACAAGAAAAGACGCGTAAAATACGGAAAGGACATGATATTCCCGGGAGACCTCTTCATAGTGCCTGATCCCGTATAGCATACTCCATAGAGCTAACGCAAAAAGAACGATCCCAATCGCGTTGGTGAAGAGCGTGCTGAGCCCGACCGGGCCTTCTCTATACCCCATTTCAGCCCAAAAGCCATTAAGAACAGTAAAAAATCGTTCCGCTGAAAGCTTAGTGAATTTGATCGAATTCCATTGCTTGAATGTAAAGAATTTTGAAAGAACTTTTGCGTTAATGACAAACCCGGCTGCTGCTCCCGTAAATGAAACAAGCGCAAATCCCGCCAGGTCTCTGATAAAGGAGTCTGTCACGTCCGCGTAACGCTTATAATACAGATTCGCGGCAATGCTCATCAGTACTCCGAACAGAAGGGGAAGATATAATATGACAATCTGCCTCGCTCCTCCGGCTCCCGCAAGTACGGAGAGTATGATTGAAACAACCAGGATACTCCTCTTGTCCTTTCCCTTTTCTGCCTTTATATACCTGAAGAGCAGCCCCATTTCTATCAGATTTACGGCAATATGAGGTACATAATAAGCGCCTTTGAGAACAAAGCGCAGATAGTCATAAGAGACAGGAAGAACGAGAAGGAGCGCAATAATGGGAATATACGCCTTAATGGAGGTCTTACTGCCAAAATACCATGCACAGGCAATCAATATGCCGTACATTACAGCCAGAGAACAGATCCTTACCATATGCCAGCTTTTAAAGATCCAGAAAAAGGGAGTATAGATCAGCTGTGTGTTCAGAACCCTGAGTTCTGTTGAATAGTACCAGTCTCCGGACAGGATCTCTTTGTTTTCCGATAATAGTTTGGCCAGAACCAGTTCACTCGAGTCATCGGCGTTTAAAAGCCGATCAATATGTATATGCATGAAAATGATCAGGAACATCACTGCCGCAGCTGCGAGAAGTACGACGATAATATGACTGGTTTTTTTCAGAGTGTTATTTTTCATAAAGTCTTTCCCATTTTAATACTTTGACAGAATCCCCTGCAGATAATTCCTGTAGCCGCTGCGCACCTCTTCGGGCGAACTGATCTCGATCCCCGCGCCGATGCCCGTCACCCATCCGTAGAACTGCGGGCTCACCGCGACTGTGACATGTACGTGGAAGTGACCGCCGTCCTCCGGCACGATCATAGTTTCTGTGCCAAAGCGGTCGATAATGACGCCGACCAGTTCATTCCTGCAGCGGAGTACCACATCCGCGTCCGGCCCTCCGAACATGCCGAAGGTCTTTTTGGAAAATGCCGCCAGGTCAAAATCCTGAAAGGCCTCCTGCCCGACCCTCGACTGATCAGTCAGTTCGATCTTCATCATCTTATCCACCCTGTAGTGTTTGATGATGCCTGCCGCTTCATCGAAAGCAATCAGGTAGTAGTTCTCATCGTCCCATGTGAGAGCCCAGGGGCTGACCAGGTACATCATGCCGCCCTTTTTCTCCACCAGTTTCCTGCCTGTGTTCCATTCACCGTATTTGAACTCGATCTGCCGGTTCCGGTTCATCGCCTCGTGCAGCGCGTCCACGTTGTAATAGACGCTCTCGTTGCCGGTCTTCATGCGGTTTCGGATAAAGACCGCGCGGTTGAGCTGCTTGGCTTTCTGTTCATTGGTAAGCCGCATAAGCTTGCCGATCAGCTCCCGTGATTTCTTTTCAGTGATGAATTTGGAGGACTGCACGGAATCCACCAGGAGCTTTAATTCCGGCAGTTCAAACT
>CAMKAA010000137.1 GCA_946410365.1 uncultured Lachnospiraceae bacterium
GAAAAGTAAAAATGGCGAAGGTAATAGCTGTAGCGAACCAAAAGGGCGGGTGCTCTTATGGAAAGTAAGTTGTTATGAAAAGCTGGACCTGCGAACATACGTCACTTCGCCATTCACAGGCCCATGTACTTTTCATAATTCGAAACACGCTACAGTGATTTCAACCAATCAAGGAGACCTTTATCTTTCTTCCATGCAGGCAGTTCATTGTTGGATGGGCTCTCATATGCGGCCATCAGGGCATCCCTTTTCATTGCTTCATCTGCCCGTGCATAGATTTCTGTCGTTGAAATATCTGAATGCCCCAAAAGGTCTCTGATATAAACGAGATTTACACCGGCTTGCAGGAGATGCATTGCTTTGCTGTGACGGAGCCAATGAGGAGTGATTTCATCAGATATATTTGGAACGCCATTTAACTGGGCTTCTTTCGCATATTTCTTCAGGATATATGTCACTCCGGCTCTTGTGAGAGGTTTATTCCCGCGGTTTGTAAACAATGGCCGCCGGTTT
The DNA here is from genome assembly GCA_946410365.1 of uncultured Lachnospiraceae bacterium. The sequence goes on from CAMKAA010000137.1 coordinate 514, forward strand.
TGTGCCGGAAGAATAAAACCCATCCCATCGATATACTGTTTGAGTAATTCGCCTGTTGGTTTCATCACAGGGACAATCCGGCTCTTGCCGCCTTTCCCTGTCAGGGAGATGGTAACTGCTTCAGACAGATTCACATCCCCAATCTTGAGGTCGACCAGTTCCTGAACTCGTGCCCCGGAATCATAAAGCAGTGCAAGCAACACAGCATCACGTTTTCCATGAACTGTCATCAGATCCGGCTGTTCCAGAAGTCCTTTAATGCTGTCAAGTGGTAGATACATCAGCGGTGGTTTGTCGGCCTTCTTCATCGGAATCGAGAGCACCTTCTGTCCCTGTTCCATATATTGGGGAGCTTCAACCATCAGAAAACTGAAAAATGAATGAATAGCTGCTAACCGCTGGTTCCGGGTTGTTACTTTGCATCCCCGTTCCTCTTCCAGCCACTTTAAGAATCGCAAAACCAAGTCGCGATCTACCTGTGAGACCAACAGTTTTTCGGGGGCAATCCGTTCCTGATCTCTGCAGTATTGGAGCATCAGGGAAAAGGTATCCCTATAAGAAAGCTGTGTATTTCTCCGGCTTCCGACCTGCCCCGGGAGATGAACCGTAAGGAATTGCGTCAGATATCTTCCAAAATCAGCTCCCCTCACTGTTCACCTCCGGAATGACATACGCACAGGTAGATTCCACTTTTTTCATCAAATCCGGATAAACTTCCGCTGTCAGTCGAAGATAACGCGCTGTTGAACGAATGGATTTATGTCCCATATACGTTGAAAGGATCGGAATCATTGCAGTAAGGTCTGCTTCCTCGGAGATCCACTTCTGCAGCACATGAACCGCGAAAGTGTGACGGATGTCGTGAAGTCTGGGTCCCTGCCCTTTTCCGCCATGGGAGATGCCAGCAGCCAGTAGATATCGTCGATAGCGCTGATATATTGTCATCGGACTCAGCATAGTTTTATCTGGTGCCGGGAAAAAGAAATCTGTGTCCCGATCCCACCAGACTTTATCAGCATACTGAATACAGGCTTTCTTAACGGAATCAGAAAGAGGAATCAAGCGGTCACGATCTGTTTTTGCTTCGCGTATCATCAAGTATCCGTCCTCGAGATGGACATCTTTGTACTGCAGATGCACTACTTCTGATACACGCAATCCGCAACCATAAAGAATACGAAAGACAACCGGGAGTTCAAGGTGCATGTTTTTTGCGATCTCGCAGGCTTCGGTATTGTCAGCGGCCCGGATAACATCCCTGATCTGTTCATGTGTAAAGATATACGGAGTAAACGAGTCGTAATGAAGCCCTTTCTGTTCGGGCAGGATATAGGCATCGTATCCGAGGTTATCAAGAAACATCGCAAACTGCCGGATACAAGTGATCTTATGGGCACGTGTTTTGTCGGATTCCTGTTCCTTCGGTGCTGCCCAGGCTTCGGCCAGCGTTCTGGTTATCTCAACACGATCTATTCCTTGGTCAGTGCTGAAGCGGCACAGTCTTGCCAGACACTTGGCTTCATTCTCGTATTTAAAGCCGGCGTTTCTTTTGTAATCGAGGAATTCATTTGCCAGGTCAGCAAATATACCCGTCATCTGAGGAGCTTTTCTTGTTCGTGCCATCAGACAGTCACCTCCAATGCGCATTTTTTAAGCTCATTCATATCGACACGCAGATACACCATGGTCGTCTGCGTTGTCGTATGCCCGAGAATCTCGGAAATCACCGGGAGAGGGATCTCGTGTTCCAACAGTCGGCTCGCAAGGCTATGCCTCAGCGTATGGGACCCTTTCTTTCTTCCCTCCACTCGAATTCCTGCCCTCTGCAGATGAGCGCGTACCATACCACCTACGCAACCGGGTTGAAATGCTGTATAGGGAGGGACCTGCCGGACAAAAACGTGATCTGAATCCGTCTGTGGCCTTCCATTCTGCAGATAGTGGATAATGCTTTCTCCGACATCTCCCAGGAGGGGTAACTCCAGTGGATTCCCTGTCTTTACCTGTGTTAATGAGATTTTTTCGTTTTCCCAGTCTATGTTGGAAAAACGGAGATTTGCCACATCACTGCTCCTGAGGCCAAGCCGGGTAATCAGCAGAATGATGGAATAGTCGCGCAGTCCGCAAGGATTGCCTTGATCAATAGAGGACAGAAGCTTTCTGACTTCTTCTTCTGAATAAACAGAAGGAATTCTGCTCTGTCTGTTATAGTGAGGGTTTGGGATCTTTGGAAAGAGTTCCTGTTCCATGAGCTGGTTATCATAGCAGTATTTCAGGTAGTAACGGACTGCCCGCATTGTATGGTTGATCGTGGGCTTTTCATAACAGGCAGATAAGGAATCCATAAAGGCGTACACATCCCTGATACCGATATCATTCAGTAAGCGAATGCCCTTTCCGTCAAGAAAGGCGAAAAATCTCTCCAGATAGAGACTGAATGTCTGAACTGATTTTTTCTTGAAACCGATGCTCTTTCGATATGCGAGATAGGCGTCCGCACTTTCCTTAAAGGCATCAGGGAAGACGTAATTCCGCATGTCTTTTGCGAGATAAAGGATCACACTGCCACTTTGTTGATACTCTGCCATAGCATTGATAGAGCGCAGATACTGGTAACAGAACTTTCCTTCTCGTATTCTTTCCGACATGGAATAGTGATCTTCCAGAAACTGCAGGCCGAGATCCATGCTGAATGTCTGGGCGTCTTTCTCCGTAGCGTATCGGATAAACTGTCTTGCAACTGTTTGAAAAGTCGTCTGATAGTAGCTGGAAGCCCCTGCTTCTTTAAGAGCCACAAATGTTTTATCAGCGAGCTCCGGTAATAATAAAGTCCTCATGATTGATTTACCTCCTTCACGATTTTTTGTCATGAGACAAAGAAATCCTGTCGGATTATGAGAAGTAAATCAACTGATAATTCGCATAGGAAAGGGTTTTGGTGTCATTAACTTTTCATAATCTATAGCTTTCCATAACCTACAGCTTCTTTCAGATTCCACCTCACGGTAGACACCCTTGCTGTTCAGCTAT
>CAMKAA010000138.1 GCA_946410365.1 uncultured Lachnospiraceae bacterium
AGCCCCTTGCTGAGTGTCACGATGAAGTCCTGCACGTTAGTGACAATTCCTTTTGCAGACAGGCTGCCCCTGTCACTGAGTTTGTTGGCTGTAAACTCAGAAATGTCCACACAGTAGAAATAGACTTCCCGGATCTGTCCGTCCGGCGTCACCCGGAAGGAAGGTGTCATGTTGCCGACAGCTATGGAGTGGAGTGTGGTCGCCAGGCAGAGAACGGTTGTCGCGTCTCTGACCACATCGCGCATGCGGTCCTGCGCTTCGTAGGCATTTCCTATGACAGGCGGAAGGGGCCCGTCGTCTCTGATGGAGCCGGCGAGGACGTAGGGAATCCCGTATTTTTCGCAGCTGTAGATGATGCCGTTGTCGATGTTCTCCATTCTCAGAAAGTCAGCTATTCCTCCGCACTGTTTTACACGGTTGATCGTGTCGAGATGATTGTAGTGGCCGTTCGGCTGAAGTTCGGTGGTGTAGATGTTTTGACCGAGTGCTGTTCCGAGCCAGGCCGCCTCCAGATCGTGCGTCGCCAGTGCGTTGCCGGCCATCACTGCGTCGACATAGCCGTTGGCGATCAGGGCGGAGAACGCTTCCCTCGCGTCGTGGTCGAACGCGAAAGCCGGGCCCATCACCCATACGATCTTACCGTGGTCCCTGTCATATCGGAGGATGTCATACAGCTCGTCGTAGTCTCTGGAAAAGGCTGTTTCGCGGGATCGCCCTGTTCGGAAGGCGAAAACATCTTTCATCTCTTTCTCGCCGCTGAAGCCGTTCGGATGGACATAGATCCCTTCGCTGCCGTCTTCCGTCCTGCCCAGGATGACCAGCTCGCCTTCGCGGAGCCGGCGGGGTTCCTTGACAAGGACCTTGCAGCCGTCGTAAACGGGCACGCAGTCCATGCGGCTCTCCTCTGCGAGGAGCCACTCTCCCCCGACTTTGAAGTATTCCGGGAAAATGCTCATCGCGTGAAAACCCGTCGGCGCGACAGAATCGGCGGGTGCGGGCGCCATCACCGCATCGGGCGCCTCCAGGAAGCGCTGCTCATTAAAATCCGGTTTCTTGTACTCTCTTAATGTAAATGCCATTGCTGCCTCCATTTTTCCACACCTGGGGACAAACTACCCCAGAGGTCGTTTTTCGCTTTCTGCACCGGGGAGCAAACTACCCCAGAGGTCGCTTTTATTGCTCCTGCCCGCCAAAGGTCGGGATTTTCTTTCTCCAGCCTCCGTGGAAATAGACCACTGTCGTGATCAGGGCTCCCATGACCCATACGCTGAGAAGTGAGACGAAGATCATCTTCTCCTGAGTGAGCACCGGCGCGCCCATCGATTTCGTCAGCGCCACAAGACCGTAGGCCAGCGGGATTCGAAGGAAAACTGTAGTGAAGATCGTGATCCACATCGGCGATGTCGTGTCGCCCGCGCCGCGGATCACTCCCTGAAGGCTCTGCGTGACGCCGACAGCGATGTATCCCACCGCAAGGATGTACATCATTCCCATCGCAAGGTTAATGAGCTCTGTATTCCCAGGCGCAAAGAGGTCCATCAGTGCCGGGCCGAACCAGATAATAACAGGGACAAGGATAAGTGCCGTCAGCACAGTCATAGCCGTACCCTGCCGGGTTCCCGGCTTCAGACGGTCCAGTCTGCCTGCGCCGACGTTCTGCCCCGCATAGGTGCCCATGGCCTGTCCGAAGCTGAAGTTCGGGAGCATCGCATAGCCGTCCACCCGCATGACCATCACGTTGGCCGCGACCAGCATCGCGTCGCCGAAACTGTTGACCAGCGCCTGCACGATCAGCATGCTGGCGCTCATGATCGCCTGCGTGATGCCGGACGGCACGCCGAGCCGGATAATGCTGCGCAGGTACTCCGCATCAGGCTTGATATACTCTCTACGCAGTGTAAAGATATCTCCCATTCCCATCAGTTTAATGAGGCATAATACCGCAGAGATCAATTGTGCGATCACTGTTGCGAGTGCAACTCCGGCGACTCCCATTTTTTCAACCAGAAGGAGGTCTCCGGCCACATTAAGTGCTGCGCAGATAATAAGGAATAGCAGTGCGGAGAAAGAGTCCCCCAGTCCTCGCAGGATTCCGGCGAAAATATTGTAGAACATAAAGCCGAATATGCCCCAGAAGAAGATGTTCAGGTAGTCCCTGCAGGCGTCAAACATTTCAGGCAGCGTATTCATCGCGCGCAGCATGGGCGTCGTCAAAAGAGGCCCTCCGATCATGATCACCAAACCTGCCGCAAAAGAAATGAAAATACAGTTTCCTATCGTTTTCTCCAGGCTCTTTCTATCTTTTGCCCCAAAAAACTGCGCAACAAGAATACCGGCACCGGTAGCAATTCCTACGAACAGCGCCAGCAGCAGGTTAAGGATCGGCAGTGCGTTGCCGACCGACGCCAGCGCCGTGTAGCCCCACTTGCTGCGGCCCACAACGACCGCGTCGACCGTATTGTAGAGCTGCTGAGCGAAGTTGCCGATCAGCATAGGAAAGGCAAACCGCGCTATACTCTTCCACGGCGTTCCCACCGTCATATCATTCGCCGTAAATAGATCTCTGAACTTTCCCATATCTGATCACTCCGTCTTCTTCGATCCGGCGCAGCCTTCCGGTCTCCACAAGGTATTTGACCCTGCTCGAAATGGTGGTCTTGAGGTATGCGTTTCTGGTCTCATTTCCAAACCGGATTCCCAAGCCGTACATGACCGACGAGACCAGTTCATCCAGTGTCACCGGATCATTGATCAGTTCCAGCATTTCAACGTGTATCCGTTCCAAAAGCGCCAGGTTCTTCTTCACGAGCCCCGGCAGATCCCGTTTCTCGATGATCTCCATGTGTGCGAGTGCGTAGTAGGGGTAATCTGTCTGAAGAAGTCTGTTCAGTGATTCAATGGCTTTTCCGATATCTTCAAAATATGGCATCTTGGAATACTGTGCCATCGCCGGCGATAGAATCGCGTCCCCGGTGCAAAGCACACCATCCGGTGTCACATAGCCCAAGTGGCCTTCTGAGTGACCGAACAGAGGCACTATTTTGAACGGGATGCCGCGCAGAACGATCTCTTCCTGCCCGTCTTCAATACTCTCGATCTTATAATTGTAAGTACGCAGGTACTTGTCCTTGGTCTCGGGTCTTAACTCACGCCAGTCCCTCCGAAGGTTGCTCGCGGAGTGAACCATTTCGGCCTCTTTGGCGTGCGCGATGATCCTGGTCTCGAACCGGTTGATTAGGATCCTGTTATTCGCCACATGGTCCTCGTGCAGGTGCGTCTGCAGGACGGCATAAACACTCACCCCCACAGCCCGTATGAACGAGACCAGGCCGGGGTCATAATGCAGCCCAGAATCTACAAGTACGATCTCCCTGTCGTTAAGAATATAAGTAGGGATCAGCGCGCCGGCTGCCAGTATATAGCCGGTCTTTCCGACCAGCGGGACCCACTTGATGTCCATGGTTCTACCTTCTTTTCGTATTCTCTGGAGACTGTTGCCGTCTTTGCTTTTGATATCTATTTCTATTCTACACCACAA
>CAMKAA010000139.1 GCA_946410365.1 uncultured Lachnospiraceae bacterium
CTGGACTGCGCCTCCACTATACTCTCCTCCCGCAGGATCCTTGGATCACTCCTGTCGGGGCTGAGCCAATCGTCCCCGGAGTAGATGCACCAGCTCATGTCATACGCTTTTTTGACAAAAAACTGTTCGATCCGCGCCGCCAGTCCGCGCTCGATCTCCTTGCTGTAAAGTATGGTCCTGTCCCGGTCCATGATCAGCGCTCCGCTGTAAGAGATCAGCGCGCACTCAAATCCGTTCCTCTTCATGATCGGGTAGATTCCCGAAGGACTTCTGGCCGATACAATGACAAACGGTATATCCTTATCGATAATTTTGTGGATCCATTCTCCGGTCCGCGGCGTAACCCTGTGCACAGAATTCAGAAGTGTCCCGTCGACATCGCTGAATACTGCTTTTACTTTCAAATCATCTGACATATCGATCTCCTGTACTGAATGTCTTCGAACCATATTTAGAATACCTATTTCAAAGCGGACGGTCAATTCTGCATTTGTAAATTGCTCAGTAATGGAGTAGAGTAAGTGATGTAGAATCTTTAAGCAAAAAGAGAGGTGCAGACATGACATTTAAATATCCCGCAGTTTTTCATAAGAACGATGACGGAAAATATACCGCCTACTTCCCCGATCTGGCTATGTGCACTGCCAAAGGAGATACTTTGGATGACTGCATCAACGATGCGATCGCCGAGTGCAGAGACTGGATCCAGACGGAACTTCTGGAGACGCTGGATATGCCTCCCGTGTCTGATTATGATGACATTCCGCTGGAGGAGAATGAGCACATCCGGACCATCGGCGTCATAGTCCGCCTGTACGAGGGCTGGGACGAGTAAAAGACTGAGGTAATATTGTTCTTCTGTTCTGATGTTCTAAAACCAGACAAGGCTCCGCTTACTGCCGCTGCAGTACATACGGAGCCCTGTTTTTTTCGTTTAATTAACCTCTGACCTGTCCGCTGCCGCTGATCAGATACTTGTAGGAAGTGATCTCCCTGAGTCCCATAGGACCTCTCGCCTGAAGCTTCTGCGTGCTGATGCCGATCTCCGCTCCGAATCCGAACTCAAATCCGTCCGTAAATCTTGTGGATACATTGACATAGACGCAGGCGGAGTCGATTTCACTTAGGAATTTCTCCGCCGCTTCCTGATTCCTGGTCACAATGCAGTCGGAATGCCCTGTGTGATAGCGGTTGATATGGGCAATGGCCTCCTCCACTGAATCAACAGTCTTAACTGAGAGCATCAGCGCCAGATATTCCTTGCCGAAGTCTTCTTCAGTTGCTGCCTCCGCCAGAGGAAGAAGCGCTCTGGAGTCTTCGTCTGCCCTCAGGAGCACGTTGTACTCTTCCATAGTCTTTGAAAGCATAGGCAGGAAACGATCAAGGACATCTCTGTGTACCACCAGAGATTCCGCGGCGTTGCATACTCCGATCCTCTGGGTCTTCGCGTTGATCAGGATCTTCATCGCCATCTCCAGGTCCGCATCCTTGTCAACATAAATGTGGCAGTTGCCTGTGCCGGTCTCGATAACCGGGATCCTGCTGTTCTCGACGACAGCCCTGATCAGACCCGCTCCTCCTCTGGGGATCAGCAAGTCTACATACTGGCGCATTGTCATCAGTTCCCTTGTGGCCGCCCTGTCTGTCGTGGCGATCAGCTGGACCGCGTCGGGGCAGATCCCGCATTCCTCAAGAGAGTCGCGAAGTACATTCGTGATCGCGATATTGGAATTTAATGCGTCGCTTCCGCCCTTCAGGATCACTGCGCTGCCCGCTTTGAAGCAAAGAGCGAACGCGTCCGCGGTAACATTGGGTCTTGATTCGTAGATCACGCCGATAACGCCCATGGGAACGCGGACTTTGCGGATCTTCATGCCGTTGGGCCTTGTGAACTCATCCATAAGTTCTCCGACGGGATCGGGAAGCTGAGCGACCTGGCGAAGTCCCTCCGCGATCTGTTCGATCCGGTTTTCAGTCAGGGTCAGTCTGTCGATCAGTCCCTCGTTCATCCCCGCGGCTCTGCCAGCCGCGATGTCTTCTCTGTTGGCGGCAAGAATGCTTTCCTGCCGTTCCACCAGCTTATCAGCAGCTGTATACAGCGCCTTGTTCTTTATATCCGTGCTCAGTTTCTGAACATCATATTTAACTGCGGCCGCCGCTCTGCAAAGTTCTTCTACAATACTCACGATAGTTCACCTCGTCCCGGTCGTTATACTCATCAACAGTTACCAATATTTTGCATAATTCATATTTCAACATTATAGCCGTATCCGCGCCTTATGCACAAGTTTCCTTTTGTTTATTCCGTCACGCAAAAGCGCTTTCTTATTGCTTCCGCCACCCGGATCCCGTCCATGGCCGCCGACATGATGCCCCCGGCATATCCGGCGCCTTCCCCGCAGGGATAAAGCCCCTTGACCTGCGCCTGCAGGTCCTCGCCCCTGGGGATCCTCACCGGAGAAGAAGTGCGTGTCTCGAGTCCCGCGCAGAACGCTTCGGGCCCGGCAAATCCTTCGATCTTCCTGTCAAAATATTCCATTCCCTCTATGAAGTCTCTTGTCAGCTCGCGAGGCAGAAGATCGCTCAGGTCAGCCTCCCTCCACTTTCCGCGGATGCACAGGTCCTGAGTCTTCAGATACTCATCTTCACAACCATCTGACGGAGCTCGGTCTGTGCTCTCTCCGGATTTCTCAGTCTGCAGGAACCTGTCCCTCAGTGCCTGATACCTCTGAACGGGAACAGATCCGTTTCCGAGCAGGAAAGCCTTCTCTTCCAGTGCCTGCTGGAACAGCATTCCCTGCAGAGGGTGAGTGCCTCCGAATTCCTCTGACCCCACGGTGCACACGATCGCGCTGTTGGCTCTCCCGCTGTCTCTCGCGTGTTCGCTCATGCCGTTTACAGCGATCCTGCCGGCTTCCGATGATGCATCCACGATATAGCCGCCCGGACACATGCAGAAGGAATAGACTCCTCTTCCGGAGGAGGCTCTTGCCGTCAGCTTGTAACTGGCTGCCGTAAGGCCTAATCTCTTCATCTCCTCTTTCTCAAATACACCGTACTGGGATTTGTCGATCAGGCTCTGGGGATGGGATACACGCAGTCCGACTGCAAAGTCCTTCTGCTGCATGGGGATTCCTCTCTCATACAGCGCGCGTATAGTGTCTCTGGCGCTGTGCCCCGGAGCCAGTACCACGATGTCAGACTCAATGGATTCCCCGTTTTGTAAGATGACCGCGCGCAGCGCGCCGCCGCGGATCACCAGATCCGTCACCTGAGCCTCAAACCGTACTTCTCCACCCGCCGCAATGATCCGCTCCCGGATAGCGGGGATCACAATTCTCAACTTATCTGTTCCGATATGAGGTTTTCCCTCATAAAGGATGTCAGAAGGCGCGCCGGCCTCGACGAAGATCCGCAGGACTTCCGCGCTTCTTCCGGTCTTGTCGTTTATCTGCGTGTTGAGTTTGCCGTCTGAAAAAGTGCCTGCGCCGCCCTCGCCGAACTGGATATTGGATGAGGGATCCAG
>CAMKAA010000140.1 GCA_946410365.1 uncultured Lachnospiraceae bacterium
CAACGTTCATAAGAAGCTGGGAATTGTCGATGTGAGGTCCGCGGCAGAGATCCACAAAATCGTCTCCTGTGTAATAGACGGTGATCTTCTCATCCTCGGGAAGGTCGCAGATAAGCTCGGTCTTGAACTTCTGATCCTTAAAGATCTCAAGGGCTTTCTCTTTGGAGACCTCTTCCATTGTCCAGGTCTCTCTTCTCTTAATGATCTCGCGCATCTTGTTCTCGATCGCCGGGAAATCCCCTTCCGTGATCGCGGCGGGAAGCACAAAATCATAATAGCAGCCGTCCGCAATCTGAGGACCGATTGCATACTGCACTTCTTTGCCATAGATCTCGATGACTGCCTTAGCCAGAATATGCGCAAGGGAATGGCGGTAAACTTCCAGGAACTGTTCTTTTTCCATGATCTGAATCTCTCCTATGTCTGATGAATTGATCTCGAATATATCTATACAATACTCGAACTATTATTATAGCATAGTTCTCCTGTCCGCTCAAATGAAGTAAGCAAAATATCCGCTGAAAGCCTTGAAATACGCATTACCGCAGAATGCTGTCGTAAATGGCTCCCATATACTGGTATCCGAGGAAGAATAAATCTTCCATTTTTTGCCCTTTTCTCGTGCCGTAGTCCACGGGAATGACTTCAGTAAGAGACAGCAGATACGCGTAGTAATCGTAGTCGATATCTGTCCGCACACATTTATCCCTCATCAGTTCCTCTTTCAGCGCCGGCGCGATCAGTGTCGACGCCGCATCCACCTGCACATAAGTCCGAACGATTCGGGGCGCTTCCAGCATATTTCCAAAGAGTTTGAAGTCCTCTTCCGACAGATACCTTTTCAGCTCCCTTGAGAACTCCTGGTATCCCTTGTCATATCCGAGCTTTTTCATACGGAGCATTCCGAATTCAAGCAGCGGCTCCCCGTTTTTCTTCCTTGCATCGATCAGTTTTTTGTACACATCACAGATACAGCAGCTGAACAGGTCTGATTTGTCGTCAAAATACTGATAGAAACTCCCTTTCGGGACCTCTGCCTCTGCAAGGATCCTGTTAATGCTGGTCTTTTCATAAGGGTATCGGATAAACTCCGCGCGCGCGGCCTGCAGGATCCGGTTCCTTTTCTCCTCCGGAAGATGCTCAAATGTAGTGTGGACCATAGTTGTCTCCTCCGTTCTCTGATTGCGTGATATTGTTTCATAGTTTACTTGTAAAACGGCCTTACGTCAAATATACTATGACCAAAGTCATATTTGTATCAATCGACCTCTGGGGTAGTTTGTCCCCAGGTGTGGACAAACTACCCCAGAGGTCTTCGAAAGGAAATGAAGCATGGTTATCACAGACATACAATTTCTGGTCACCGGTTTCCGATTCGAGGAACCGATGAAGGTCGCCTTCGCGACGATCACTGATATGGACTCCTGCATTGTGAAGATCCTCACAGACGAGGGGATCACAGGTTACGGAGAAGCGGCTCCGCTCCCGTTCGTGACGGGAGACAATCTGGGCACTGTGCTGGCAGTCGGGAAAGATCTGCGGAACGCACTGCTGGGCATGGACCCCCGCGCGATCGGCGCAGTCCATCGTGTTATGGACCGGCTCTACACCGGAAACGGCGCCGTAAAGGCCGGCATTGATATCGCCTGCTACGATATTGCCGCCAAGGCGGCCGGAGTTCCGCTCTACAAATATCTGGGAGGCGACGACCCGCACATTCACTCGGATGTCACGATCGGTATCGACACTCCGGAGAAGATGGCGGAAAAGGCGCTGGAGTGGGTCGGCAAAGGATTTGACATTTTGAAAGTAAAACTCGGCGAGGATGTTCGGACGGATCTGGAGCGCATGTGCGCGATCCATGAAGCGGTCAGCGGGAAAGCCCGTCTGCGTATCGACGCCAATCAGGGCTGGACTGTCAAAGACACCCTTTGGATCAGCAGTGAACTGGCTTCTCTCGGCGTGGAACTGATCGAACAGCCTGTCGCAGCCGGTGATTTTGATGGGCTTCAGGAGATCCGGATGCACACCCCCATTCTCATCGCCGCGGACGAGAGCTGCCATGGAATCCGCGATGCCATGCGCCTTGCCTCCATGCGGGCGGCTGATGTCATCAATATCAAGCTGATGAAGTGCGGCGGTATATATCCCGCCATCAAGATCGCGGCGATCTGCGAGGCGGCAGGCCTGACCTGTATGATCGGCTGCATGGGTGAGAGCGCTTTGGGAAATCTTGCGGGAATGCACCTGGCAGCGGCACTTGACATTATCAGGGAAGTGGACCTGGATTCCGTCTATATTCTGGCACAGGAAAAAGTGAGCGGCGGTTTCGACCATCTCGGCGGAAAAGCAGTTCTATGGGACGCGCCGGGAATCGGCTGCACAGTGAAAGGAGAAAGCGAATGACAACAGAAAACATGATCCGGAAACTGATGGACGACTACAACGTCGCCGGAATGAGCGTTGCACTCATCCGTGACGGAGAGATCGTGAGCACACAAGGTTATGGTCTGCGCGACGCAGCTGCACAGCTCCCGATGACGGCGGACACCGTGCTGCCGATCGGATCGATCACCAAGACCTTCACCGCTCTGGCACTCGGCATGCTGGTCGATGAAGGCAAACTGGACTGGGACGCGCCGGTCAAAACATACATCCCCTCTCTTAAGCTCAGCAGCGAACTTCTTACGGAAAACGTAACTGTCCGCGACCTGATGTGCCACCGCACCGGTGTGCCCAAGTACGACCTTCAGGCGATCTACTGCGTCATGGAGGACGGCGCAGAGATGGTTCGCTCCCTCGAGTACCTCGAGACTAATATGGCTTTCCGCACGGGGCTCCAATACTCTAACCAGATGGTCTCTCTGGCCGGCTATCTTGTTGAAGTCATCACAGGCATCCTTTATCAGGAATTTGTCCGCGAAAGGATCTTCCGGCCGCTCGGCATGCAGTCCACGGATTTCGAGATCGAGTCGCTCGCAAAGTATGAGAACACCTCCAAAGGCTATGTCTTTGCGAACGGCACCTTTATCGAACCGCCCTACATGCACCTGGGAGCCTTCGCGCCCTCCGGAGCGATTGTCTCTACTGCCTCCGATATGGCAAAATATGCCCTCTTCCACCTCAGAGGCGGAGTTGTCGATGGTCAGCGCCTGATCAGCGAGGAAAATCTTCGTCAGATGCACAGTCCTCAGGTCATCGGAACGCCCTATTTCTGGAATTTCGAGGAGTTCCAGAGCACCGAATACGGCCTTGGCTGGTTCACGGATATTTATCGCGGCGTGAAGATGATCGGACACGGCGGGAACACCAACGGTTTCTCCGCACAGATGACGCTGCTCCCCGCGCAGAACGCTGCGATCGTCGCGCTCTCCAACGCTACATCCTCCTTCTCTGTCAACGCGCTCGGACATGTATTTGCAGACGAGGCTCTCGGTGTAACAGACATACCGGATTGGTCCGGCCGCTTCCAGGAGATCTTTAATAACCTGATGCAGGGAATGATGGC
>CAMKAA010000141.1 GCA_946410365.1 uncultured Lachnospiraceae bacterium
GTCTTCTCGCCGACTTCGTCGAGCAGGCGGAGCTTGGTGTCATACAGCTTTCTGGAAAGGTCGACGTAGACCTGGTGAGGGTTGACGAGACGTCTGGATTCCTCCCAGAGGGTGTCCTGTTCGGCCAGGCACTCTTTGCGGATGTCCATGGTCTTGGGGAATGTGTAGACACATTCGCCGTTTACGAACAGAGGGACCATCAGCTCTCTGAGCTCGAATTCGTTGGCCTCCAGGCGGGTCTTCTTCCAGGGTTCCGCGGGGTCGAAGAGCACCAGAGGACGCTCATCGGTAAAGGTCTCTTCTTCGAGGCAGATGAGGTCTGCGATGATCTTGTGAGTGGCCTTTTCGTAGATGCGGTAGATCTTCTTGTTGCCGGGGTTGGTGACCTTTTCGGTGTTCTCGGAGAGCTTGATCTTGGGCTCGAAGGAGCCGTCCGGGTTCTGGATCGCAGCCAGTTTGTAGACGCCGCCGAAGGACGGGTTGTCTTTGGCTGTGATCAGGTGTGTGCCGACACCCCAGGATGTGATGGTCGCGCCCTGGTTCTTCAGGGAATCGATCAGGTGCTCATCCAGGTCGTTGGAGGCGGAGATGATGGCATCCGGGAAACCGGCCTCATCGAGCATCTTGCGGGCTTTCTTGGAGAGGTAGGCAAGGTCGCCGCTGTCGAGGCGGATGCCGTAGCCTTTGCCGAGTTTGCCTTTGTCGCGCAGATACTGGAATGTCTTGATCGCGTTCGGGACACCGGATTTGAGGGTGTCATAGGTGTCAGCGAGCAGGATGCAGGCGTTGGGATACAGATCGCCGTAGGTCTTGAAGGCGGTCAGTTCATCCGGGAAGCTCATGATCCAGCTGTGGGCGTGCGTGCCCTTTACGGGGACGTCAAAGAGCTGTCCACATAGTACATTGGATGTTCCGACGCATCCGGCGATAACGGCTGCGCGTGCGCCGTAAGTTCCCGCGTCGGGGCCCTGAGCGCGGCGAAGTCCGAATTCCATGATTCCGTCACCGCGGGCCGCATAGCAGATCCTTGCCGCCTTTGTGGCGATCAGGCTCTGGTGGTTGATGATATTGAGGATCGCCGTCTCCACGAGCTGTGCTTCCATGATCGGAGCAATGACCTTTACCATGGGCTCTCTGGGGAACATAAGGGATCCTTCGGGAATAGCGTAGATTGTGCCTGTGAAGTGGAAGTCGGAAAGATAGGCGAGGAAATCCTCGTCAAAGATCCCAAGTCCGCGAAGATAATCGATGTCCTCTTTGCTGAAATGAAGCTCTTTGATATACTTTACAAGCTGTTCGATTCCGCACATGATCGAATAGCCGCCGCCGAAGGGATTATTTCTGAAGAACGCGTCGAAGATGACAGTATTGTTCTCTTCCTTATTCTTAAAATATCCCTGCATCATGGTAAGCTCATAGAGATCTGTGAGCAATGTCAGGTTCTGTCTGTCCATTTTTTTCCTCCTGGAGACAATGACTGAAACAAAGTGATGTCAATGGACCACCATGTGATGATTGCTGAGATTTGTACAGAAAAACTGTACAAATATGCGGTGTCTTGACAGCACTATTTTCCATGATGATACTACGAAATACTCTATTTAGCAAATTCTTTGAGGATTTTTTGTCAAATAGGGGCATATTGTTGAGCATTTTGACGGTGCTGCCGGCCTGAATAAATTTTACGGGATTGTGACAAAAGATGAAGCAGTCCTTGACAGTATTTTGCCGCAAACGTTATAATCTGTTGGTTACTATGGAGAAAGTGCAGAATTCTGTATTTCTTCCATCCTACAAATGCTGACGAGAAAGGCGGAAGGAGAAAGATGTACAAAAAGGTTAACACCGACCTGAATTTCGTGGAAAGAGAGCACAACACACTGAAATTCTGGCAAGACAATCAGATTTTTGAAAAGAGCGTGAAGGAGCGCGAGGGCTGCCCCACATATATGTTTTATGACGGCCCGCCCACGGCAAACGGAAAGCCGCACATCGGCCATGTTCTTACAAGAGTCATCAAGGACATGGTGCCGCGTTACCGCACGATGAAGGGATATCAGGTTCCCAGAAAGGCCGGATGGGATACCCACGGTCTTCCTGTAGAGCTGGAAGTTGAGAAAGAGATCGGTATCGAGGGCAAGGAGCAGATCGAAGAGTACGGGATCGCTCCCTTTGTCGAAAAGTGTAAGGAGAGTGTCTGGAAATACAAATCGATGTGGGAGGAATTCTCAGGCATCGTCGGTTTCTGGGCTGACATGGATAATCCTTACGTGACTTATTACGATGATTACATTGAGTCCGAGTGGTGGGCTCTCAAGGAGATCTGGAAGAAGGGCCTTCTTTATAAGGGCTTCAAGGTCGTTCCTTACTGCCCCAGCTGCGGAACACCGCTGTCCTCCCACGAGGTGGCGCAGGGTTACAAGACTCTGAAGGAGCGCTCAGCGATCGTGCGCTTCAAGGTTGAAGGCGAGGATGCCTATTTCCTCGCATGGACAACTACTCCCTGGACACTGCCCTCCAACATCGCGCTCTGCGTGAACCCTGAGGACACTTATGCCAAGGTTAAGGCGATCGACGGCTGCACTTACTATATGGCGGAAGCTCTTCTGGACAAGGTCCTGGAGCCTCTGAAAGAGAAGTATGACGCGACTGCTGACGACAAGGCTTACGAAGTCCTTGAGACCATGAAGGGCAAGGATCTGGAGTACAAGCCTTACGAGCCTCTGTATGAGGAAGCCGCAAGAAGGACAGCGCAGCAGCACAAGAAAGCTTTCTTCGTATACTGCGACGATTACGTAACAATGACAGACGGTACCGGTATCGTTCATATCGCGCCTGCCTTCGGTGAAGACGACGCGAGAGTCGGCCGCAAATACGACGCTCCTTTCGTCCAGCTCGTGGATGCGCAGGGACGCCTCGTCGAGGGGACTCCTTTCGCAGGCATGCGCTGCAAGCCTACCCAGGCTGAGATCGAGAAAGGCGCGATCAGCGCCGATCCCGAAGTACTGAAGGATCTGAGCGACCGCGGAATCCTTTTCTCCGCGCCCAAGTTCGAGCACGATTATCCTCACTGCTGGCGCTGCGGAACACCGCTTCTGTACTATGCGCGCCAGTCCTGGTTCATCAAGATGACATCCGTCAGGGATGACCTTGTAAGCGGCAACAAGAAGATCAACTGGATCCCTCCGACCATCGGAGAGGGCCGTTTCGGCAACTGGCTCGAGAACATTCAGGACTGGGGTATTTCCCGTGACAGATACTGGGGTACTCCCCTGAACATCTGGGAGTGCGAGGGCTGCGGCAATCAGGTGAGTGTCGGCAGCAGGAAAGAACTCGCCGAGATGTCCGGAAACCCGGAAGCTGAGAATACAGAACTGCACAGACCTTATGTGGACGCATTCACGATCACCTGCCCCGAGTGCGGAGGCGTGATGCACCGCGTGCCCGAGGTCATCGACTGCTGGTTCGACTCCGGAGCAATGCCTTACGCGCAGCTCC
>CAMKAA010000142.1 GCA_946410365.1 uncultured Lachnospiraceae bacterium
AAGACAGAAGTTTTACAGTCATTGATTTTCCTCTTCCCTCTATTGCGGAAACTGATAAGGACTACAGGGAGATCTTTGATGCCATAACGCGGATCAATACCCTTGATAACGGACTCTATGAGAAGATCCAGAGCAGGATGACTGACGTTCTCGGCGCGGCATGCCGCGTGGAGATCCGGGGCAGAAACGGAAACAGGACAGATCTTAAAGTGAAGCTGTTCGAACCCGCTGATCCCGCCTCGGAAGCCAACTTTGAAAACTGTACGGCTGATGTCAATATTCCGGTCGGAGAAGTCTTCACGACGCCTGTTCTGGAAGGTACTGAAGGGCTGCTTCATGTAAAGGGAGTTTATCTGGAAGGCCTGTTTTTTAAAGATCTTGAGATCCGGTTTGTGAACGGAAAAGTCGAAGACTACAACTGTGCCAATTTCGGGAGCGAAGAAGAGAACAAGAACTATATCAGGGAAAATATCCTCTTTCATCATGACCATCTTCCAATGGGAGAGTGCGCGATCGGAACAAATACTACCGCATACGCCGCAGCGGCAAAATACGGTATCTCCGGACGCCTTCCTATACTGATCGCGGAGAAGACCGGCCCCCATTTCGCGGTTGGGGATACATGTTACTGCAGAGATGAGGAGAATAGGGTGTATAACCCGGATGGAAAGGAGATCGTCGCCAAAGACAATTCCGTATCCATTCTCAGGAAAACAGCTCCGGAGAAGGCATATTTTGGCTGTCACACGGATATCACGATCCCTTATGAGGAACTCGGGGAATTTACGGCTGTCAGAGCGGACGGCGGCAGGACACCGATCCTCAAAGACGGAAGATTTGTACTGGAAGGAACGCGGTTACTCAACGGACCGCTGGAAGAAATGGTACCAATTGAATGATTCTGCGTTTTTTTATGTGTTGCACATGAGAACTGTTTTCGATAAACTATGCTTGATAGTATGCCTGATCATAACAGGCTCTGTTTGTATGTCCTGAGGCAGGGCATTACGCATTAAGGAGGAACCATGGCACAAGTTGGAATAGTAATGGGAAGTGATTCGGATCTGTCGGTGATGAGTAAAGCCGCGGAGATCCTTGATGAATTTGGAATAAGCTATGAGATGCACATAATCTCGGCACACAGAGAGCCTGATATCTTTTTTGACTGGGCTAAGGGCGCAGAAGAGAGAGGGATCAAGGTCATCGTTGCCGGAGCAGGAATGGCCGCACACCTTCCCGGAATGTGCGCCGCTCTGTTTCCGATGCCTGTGATCGGTATTCCGATGCACACCACTTCGCTGGGAGGAAGAGATTCCCTTTACTCCATCGTTCAGATGCCCTCCGGGATACCTGTAGCTACAGTAGCCATCGGCGGCGGCAAGAACGCAGGTCTTCTTGCGGCGAAGATCCTGGCTGTCTCCGATCCCGAGCTTCTTAAGAAACTTAAGGATTACAGCGCGAATATGGCGGCAGAGGTTGAGGCCAAGGACAGAAAGCTGCAGGAAAAAGGATACAAAGATTACAAGAAAGATTAAACGGAGGATATACAGCAGATGGGATTGGATTATAAGAGTTCCGGAGTCGATATTGAGGCAGGCTACCGCAGCGTGGAACTTATGAAGGAGCATGTCAAACGCACCATGAGGCCTGAAGTCCTCGGCGGACTCGGAGGATTTTCCGGCGCATTCTCCCTCGAGAAGATCAAAAATATGGATAAACCGGTTCTTCTTTCCGGTACGGACGGAGTCGGCACGAAACTCAAGATCGCTTTTTTGACAAATAAGCACGATACTGTAGGAATCGACTGCGTCGCAATGTGCGTCAACGACGTTGCCTGCGCAGGCGGCGAGCCGCTGTACTTCCTCGACTATATCGCATGCGGAAAGAACGAGCCCGAGAAGATCGCCAGCATTGTCAGCGGTGTCTGTGAGGGCTGCATCCAGTCCGGAGCTGCGCTGATCGGCGGAGAGACGGCTGAGATGCCCGGATTCTATCCCGTGGATGAATATGACCTGGCCGGGTTTGCCGTCGGCGTTGCTGATGAGAAGGATCTTATCACCGGAGAGAATATTAAGCCCGGTGACAAACTGGTCGGTATTGCATCTTCAGGCGTCCACAGCAACGGCTTTTCGCTCGTCAGAAAGATCTTTGACGTAAATGAGACGAATCTTAGAAGATTCTACCCTGAGCTGGGAAAGACTCTCGGAGAAGCGCTTCTTACACCCACAAAGATCTATGTCAAGGCTCTTCGAGCGGTCAAAGACGCGGGTATTACCATCAAGGGATGCAGCCACATCACGGGCGGAGGATTCTATGAGAATATTCCGAGAATGCTTCCCGACGGAATTGTCGCCAGAGTCCATAAGGACAGTTATCCCGTCCTTCCGATCTTTACCCTTATGCAGAAAAAGGGAGAGATCGAGGAAAAGATGATGTACAACACCTTCAATATGGGAATCGGAATGGTTCTTGCCCTTGACAGCGCCGATGCGGATAAAGCTGTCGAAGCGCTGCGCGCGGCCGGTGAAGACGCCTATGTGATCGGCGAGACCGGGAGCGGCGCACAGAAGGGAGTAGAATTATGCTGAGAGTTGCCGTTTGTGTGTCGGGAGGAGGAACAAATCTCCAGGCGATCATCGACGCGATCGGGAGTGGAGTGATCCGCAATACCGAGATCGTCCGTGTCATCAGCAATAATAAAAACGCGTATGCCCTGACCCGCGCACAGTCCGCCGGCATCGAGGGCGTGTGCGTATCTCCCAGAGACTATGAGAACAGAGAACTGTTCAATGAAGCTCTTCTGGCCTGCCTGGAGGAAGCGAAGCCGGACCTGATCGTACTCGCGGGATTTATGGTCGCAGTGCCTGCCTGCGTGATCGACAGGTTCAGGGGAAGGATCATCAATATCCATCCCGCCCTGATCCCTTCTTTCTGCGGAAAGGGCTATTACGGACTCCATGTCCATGAGAAAGTCCTTGAGAGGGGTGCCAAGGTCACCGGGGCTACAGTACACTTTGTGGATGAAGACCTGGATCACGGACCGATTCTTTTACAGAAGGCCGTTGATGTTAAGGAGGGCGATACGCCCCAGATCCTGCAGAGACGAGTCATGGAAGAAGCGGAGTGGATCATTCTTCCCAAGGCGATCTCCCTGATCGCCGAAGGCAGAGTCACGATAGATGATAACTCGATAGCACACATCAGAGAGTCTTAAGAAAGGGGAGTGCAAATGAAAGTATTACTGGTTGGAGGCGGCGGAAGAGAACACGCCATCGCTGAGGCCATAAGGAGAAGCCCGCAGGTAGATAAGCTGTACTGCGCTCCGGGCAATGCCGGCATAGCTAAGATCGCGGAATGTGTCAAAATAGGGACAATGGATTTCGATGCTCTCACAGCATTTGCTGCTGAGAATGAGATCGACCTTACTGTCTGCAGCATGGACGATCCGCTCTGTGCAGGAATTGTCGACGCCTTTGAGGCAAAAGGCCT
>CAMKAA010000143.1 GCA_946410365.1 uncultured Lachnospiraceae bacterium
CACCCGATCACCATATTTGTGTTGCCGATGTCAATAGCGAAAAGCATGCTGTACCTCCGTGATCTTATAAATGATTAATGGGAACCGGCCAAAACAGTGTTCTGCCGAAGCACGCCGGACTTCATCAGGCCGCCTGTAATGGCGGTGACAAGGATCGCAGCGGCGACCGCTTCAGGGACGCCGGAAGCCGCAACTGTTCCCATAACAAGGCCGAAGACGGCTTCCATTCCTACATTCTTGACCTCGGCGTACTGCTGTGCAAAGAGCAGATAAATACTGCCCATAACAAAAACTGTGTTGGTCATGGAGCCGATAAAGCCGGTGACCGCGAGACGCACCGCCGCAGGGACACTGAGCCTTTTAAGGGCGATAGAGACCCAGCCGGATACTACGCCGATCATGATGCGGCAGCCAATGCTGACCCAAAGAGCTTTTATTACGCCGATGAGGCCGGTTGTGCTGAGGAATGGGGAAAATGCAAAAGATAAAAGAGTGGGAGCCTGCGTATTACTGATCATAGAGCAGATTCCGAAAACAGCGCCCAGAAAAGCTCCGGCCGCAGGACCCAGTACAATGGATCCGATGATAACGGGGATGTGGACTGTAGTCGCCTTGATGATAGGAAGCTGGATCATGCCGAGCGGTGTATTTGCCAGCAGGATCACGATCGCAGCCATCAGGGCAAGGGTTACCATGTAACGTGTGTCTTTCTTGTTGTTCATTTGTCGTACTCCTTGTTATTATTCCGCCTTGCGCGGATACAATACAATGGAACAGTGCTGTTCCTGGTGCCAGTGGAAGTATAACATTAATGGGAAATATATAGCAAATGAAATCACAGAAATAACACATTTACTGCCGCGTGAGAAAACGGCTGTCACATTCGGCAGCGGCAGGGATCCCGATCCCCCTCCTGTACATGCTGCGGAGCTTGAAATTCATGAGCCCCGGCGTCGTTCCCAGAGAAAGGCACAGATCCCTGAGATCCGTTCCCGGTCTTCCCGCCGCCTCCATCACGTCTTCATCCCGCAGAAGGAGATCCGCCGCAAACAGATTGGCCTCATATTCCGTGTCGCCGCGCTTGTCATAGACAGCTGTGTCAAAGAGAGGGGAAGTCCTGAGGGCCTGCGCATGCAGCACAATATGCCCCAGTTCGTGGGCTGCGACGATCCGCTGTTCCTCCCTGGGGAGATTTCCGTTGATCCCGACAAAATACTGACGCAGGAAATAGCGCGAGAAGCCCTTGGTGCTGTGCAGGTCAAAATAGAAACGGACCTGCACGTGCATGGCATCCAGCAGTTCAAAGGGATCCCGGGTTCCGTGCTTTCGGACCAGCTTCTCAATTTTCTGATAGACATAAAGCCTGCTCATCCGAAAAATCCTCCTCAGTCAGCGCCGCCGTCCGGGCTGTCAACGCCCTGAACAGTACTGCCGTCCGCAGCATCCCTGTATTTCAAAGGCGTATACTTCTTCGCGTTCTCCTTGGCTTCCCAGAACATCTCCATAAAGTGTTTCCCGATCATGTCGATATCCTCGGGAGAGAGATCACCGCCGGCAAACATGGCGCGTGTGCTGTCCAGGAACGCCTGTGCCTGCTGCTGTCCTCTGGTTCCGTATTTCTCCGCGGCCCGGGTCAGGAACAGTTCCTGTTCGCCTCTGAGGTACTCTTCGTTGCAGCCAAGGGCAGAGGCGAGCCTTGCATAGAGGGCCTGGCTGCGGGGATATTTCCCCTCTGTCTCCCAGTTGCGCACAGTGCGCTTGGTCACGCCGGTCATTTCAGCCAGCCTCTCCTGGGAATATCCGTTCCTGATCCTCAGCTCCCTTACCTTTTCTCCGAAAGTCATGATCTCTTTCTCCTTCATCCCGGCCGCAGACCTGCTGCAGACACACAAAAACAAATACAAGAGGAAATTTAATTTCCTTAATTGTATTCGCGATTTCCGGACGTGTCAACATGAAAAACCTCTTGACACGAATATACGTTCGAAATATACTGTTTGCAAGAGGAAATTAAAATTCTGATAAGGAAATTGAAACGCATCCGGAAGTGACTCCGCAGTCTGATTCCGGAATAAAGGCAGAGATTATGGACAGAGTGATACTGCACTCGGACTGCAACTGCTTCTACGCCAGCGTAGAGATGCTCCATCACCCTGAGCTGGACGGAAAGCCTCTGGCAGTCGGAGGGGACCCGGAACAGAGGCACGGGATCATATTGACGGCCAATTACATAGCCAAGGGGGCCGGCGTGAAGACCGGAGAGGCCCTGTGGCAGGCGAGACAGGCCTGCCCGGAACTTATCATTGTTCCGCCCAGGATGGATCTGTACCTGCGCTTTTCGGAGCTGGCCAGGGAGATCTACAGAGAATACTCGGATCTGGTGGAACCCTACGGCCTCGACGAGTGCTGGATCGACTGCACGCAGAGCCGGGAATGCCTGGGAAGCGGACCGGCGCTGGCGCAGGAGATCTCGCGGCGGATCAGGCGGGAACTGGGGATCACGGTGAGCATAGGAGTCAGCTGGAACAAGGTCTATGCCAAATTCGGGTCGGATTATAAGAAGCCGGATGCCATCACGGTGATCGACAGGGACAACTACAGACATATTGTCTGGGAGAGTCCGGTATCGGACCTTCTCTTCGTGGGGAGAGCGACGCAGCGCAAGCTTTACAGATACGGGATCCTGACGATCGGAGATCTTGCCGGGACAGATCCTGCCTTTCTGCAGAGCGTTTTCGGGAAAATCGGACTGGTTCTCTCCGCTTTTGCCAGAGGAGAGGATCAGACCCCGGTGGCCGCCGACAGAAGCGGGATACCGATCAAGAGCATAGGGAACAGCACGACGACGCCCCGGGACCTGACAACGGAACAGGATGTGAAGATGGTGATCTACATGCTCGCGGAGAGCGTGGCTTCAAGGCTCCGGAGGCACGGTTTTGTCGGCGATGTCGTGGAGATTTATGTGAGAGACGGAGAACTGTGCGGTTTTTCCAGACAGCACAAGGTGGACATGCCTACCAATATCTCCGAAGAGATAGCCGGGGAATCCATGCGTCTCTTTCGGGAGAATTACAATTGGAAAAGGCCGGTGCGCAGCATCGGCGTCCGGGTCGCTCATCTGAAGATGGAGGGATATCCGTACCAGCTGAATATTTTTACAGATCCCGCCTGGCGGGAGAAGCAGCTGAAAGCGGATCTTGCGGTAGATGAGATTCGGGACAGATTCGGGTTTCAGGCAGTGCGCAGGGGGCTCATGCACATAGATACGAAGCTGTCGGCGGATGACGCAGAGACTCATGTCGTCCATCCTCACGGATATTTTGAGAGAGGAAACCTGAGCGGCGTGTGAAGCCGGAGAGAGAAGGCAGTATACGACAGTACATATGAATCTGAGATGGGAGGGATAAGGAGATGCCCCACACAGATACGAATATCAGCAGGGATGCCCTGCACAG
>CAMKAA010000144.1 GCA_946410365.1 uncultured Lachnospiraceae bacterium
AAAGTACAGGTCGTATATTCGCCTGCGGATGCGGTGGAGTATGCGTTGAAACACCCGGAAGAACAGGTGGTTTTCCTCTCAGTGGGTTTTGAGACCACAACGCCTTCCGTATGTCTCGCTGTACAGACCGCACAGAAGGATAAAGTGGAGAATTTCTCTGTTTTGACAGCTAATAAGACAATGCCGGGTGCCTATGAGGCCATGAAGGACAGTACGGACTTGTATCTCTACCCCGGCCATGTGCACGCCATTGTGGGAACGGGGATCTGCGAGGACCTGGCGGCCCGCGGCGTGAGCGGCGTATGCGCGGGATTTACAGCTTCAGAGCTTGTAACTGCGCTGGCCGTCGCCGTCACAAAATTTGAAAAGGGAGAGCCTTTCTTTGTGAACTGTTATCCAAGAGTCGTAAGAGCGCAGGGTCAGCCGGCGGCGGTGCGTCTGGTGGACTGCATGATGGAACCCTGCGACAGCGAGTGGAGAGGGATCGGAGAGATCCCTATGTCCGGGATGAAGCTGCGGGATGAGTACTCGCAGTATGACGCGCGTGTAAAGTTCAATCTGCCGGAAGTGAAAGGGCGGAGCAATCCCGCCTGCCGGTGCGGAGAAGTCCTTCAGGGCAAATGTCTCCCCTCCGACTGCAAAGTTTTTGGCAAAGTATGTACGCCGGAGCACCCCGTGGGAGCCTGCATGGTATCAGGCGAGGGCGCTTGTTCGGCATTCTATCTGTATGGAGGTTGAGATGGAGACAATGATCGGTAACAACACAGTAACACTGGCCCACGGCGCCGGCGGCAAACAGACATCGGAGCTGATCGACCGCGTATTTAAGAAACATTTCCAAAACCCGCTCTTTACTGCTGATGACGCTGCAGTCATTCAGATGGAAAAGGGAAGGATCGCCATGTCAACGGACGGATTTATCGTATCCCCTGCTTTTTTCGCCGGCGGTAATATCGGGAAACTCTCGATCTGCGGAACGGTAAATGACCTCGCCTGTATGGGTGCGGTGCCCAAATACCTCACCTGCGGCTTTGTGATCGAAGAAGGCTTTCCCATGGACCGCCTCGAGGAGATCGCCGCTGCGATGGAGAAGACTGCCGCCGAAGCCGGAGTACAGATCGTGGCAGGAGATACCAAAGTGGCCGGAAAAGGCCAGGTTGACGGTGTCTTTATAAATACCACCGGAGTCGGGATCATTCCGGAAGGTGTAAAGACTTCCGGGGCACTGGCAAAACCCGGCGATGCAGTCCTTGTGACCGGTGATATCGGAAGACACGGCTGCACCATTCTACTGGAGAGAGAGGACTACGGGATCGAAGCGGACGTAACAAGCGACTGCGCTCCCCTGTCCGGAGCTGTTCAGGCTGCACTGAATGCAGTTCCTGAAATCCATGTCATACGCGATGCAACCCGCGGCGGTGTTGGAACTGTGCTCTATGAGATCGCGGCACAGAGCGGCGTCGGCGTGAACCTTGACGCTGGTAAGATCCCGGTGGATCCGGCTGTGAAGGGAGTCTGCGGACTTCTGGGACTTGAGCCCCTCTACCTCGCCTGCGAGGGCAGACTTGTCATGGTATGTCCCGAAGAGAAAGCAGAGCTTCTGGCACAAACCCTCCGGAGCTGCAAGTATACGGAAGGGACGGCTGTGATCGGCCGGATCACAGACAACATGCCCGGGAGAGTGACAATGACGACGGAGATCGGCGCACAGACCCTTCTTCCGCAGCCCGGCAACGAACTTCTTCCGAGAATCTGCTGAGTGAATAAAGGAGACGGCTATGAGCATAGAGACGAGAGTGGCGGTGATCTCCATCATTGTCGGTAATGAGGACGCGGCCCAGAAGATCAATGAGATCCTTCACGAATACCGCGAATATATAATCGGGAGAATGGGTATCCCTTACAGAAGTAAGGGAATCAGCATCATCAGCGTAGCCGTAGACGCACCTCAGGAGAAGATCAGCGCGCTTTCCGGCAAGATCGGAAGGCTTCCGGGGATCAGTGCCAAGACGGCTTATTCCAACGTGATCTCAGAGGTAGAGATAAGATGATAAGGATAGCATTTTACGGAAAAGGCGGCATAGGGAAATCGACTACCGTCTCAAATCTGTCTCAGTACTGGGCGAGCCGGGGGATGACTGTCCTGCAGATCGGATGCGACCCCAAAGCGGATTCTACTCTTAGCCTGCGGGAAGGGAAAAAGATCCCGACAGTCATGGAGATGGTCAGAAAGCGCGTTCCCTTTGAACTTGAAGACGTCATCTATGTCAGAGAGACCGGAAGCGGAAGAGTCATCTGCGCAGAGGCCGGAGGCCCCATGCCCGGAAGGGGATGTGCAGGAAGAGGCATCATCACTGCGCTGGAAACTCTCAGGGACAAAGATATTTTGTCAAAATACAGCCCGGATGTGATCCTCTACGATGTCCTTGGTGATGTGGTATGCGGAGGATTTGCCATGCCCATGAGAGAGGGATATGCAAACAAAGTGTACATCCTGACCTCAGGAGAGAATATGGCCATTTACGCCGCCGCAAACATCGGACTTGCTGTGGAGAACTTCAAAGAGAGAGGATACGCGCAGCTGGGCGGCCTGATCCTCAACCGGAGAAATGTAAAGCGGGAGGAGGAAAAGGTCCTCGAACTCTCTGAGGACCTTCACACAAAAGTCGTTGGAAGTCTCGAAAGATCAGAACTTGTGCAGGAAGCGGAGGAGCAGGGAGAGACCGTCATGAGCGTTTTCCCTGATTCCGCTATAGCGGATTCCTACAGAGAGCTTGCTGACAAAATTGCTTCTGACTGCGGGATTGACTATCCGGTACAGGAAGTACCTGCTGCTCCGATAAAGAACAGAATAACAACTGAAGCCGGGCACGAAGGGCCCTCAAGAATCCCTGTATCGAAGGCCGCTTTTCCCGCACCGTTCGCGCAGGAACTTGAATTCAACCCGCCGGTCCACGAGACATGGAACATCGTGCATATCGGAATGCTGATGCCTCAGGCCCATCAGATTTACATCTGTTCGGACAACTGCATGAGGGGCGTCGTAATGACTGCCGCCGAGATGAACGCCATCGAGCGCTTTTCCTGTGTAGTTCTTGAAGAGAAGGATATGCACAGTGGAAATCTCGAGGAGATCACATTGGAGGGAGTCTCGGACGTACTGGATAAGATCCGAAGAAAAAGGGGAGAAGAAAGACTTCCCAAAGCTGTCCTGGTATTTCCCGTGTGCCTCCATCATTTCATGGGATGTGATCTGAGATATGTATATAAAGAGCTGGAAAAGAGATTCCCGCAGATCGTGTTCATAAAAGGGTGGATGGATCCGATCATGCAAAAAACCGGACCAAGCCCTGATATGAAAC
>CAMKAA010000145.1 GCA_946410365.1 uncultured Lachnospiraceae bacterium
AAAACCAGAGCGTCAACAGCCATAACGATCAGGATCGATCCTGTGCTGTTGATCGGATATACAATGATCGCCGGGAGAGCTACCAGGGCCAGCAGCAGGAGGAAGGAAGCATAATAGTTGGGAATTCCTACGGCTATGCCTGCCGCCATTTCGCTCCACTTCAAGGCTTTTCCGGTCCTCTTCCACTCCAGGAGCAGAAGGACGGCTGTCAGCACAGCAGCCGTGAAGAAAAGATAAAAGAAATAGAGTTCATCCTGATCCCGCGTTCCCACCTGTTCAAAAATCTTGGACATGGAACTGCCTCCGCCGTTCGCAAGCATAGTCAGGATCAATGCTCCTGTGTAAACCTTGCCGGACTGCAGCGCGTTTTCCGTCTTCTCATCTGCCGGTCCATTGATCATCACAAGGGCAGCCAATATCAGCACCACGCCCGCGATCTGCATAGGAGTGGGCTTCTCCCCGAAGACAAAGATACTTATTGCCAGTGAGATGACCAGTCCCATCTTGGCAAACACAGATGTCAGCGTCGCGCCGTTCAGCCGCGTGCTGGTCTGCATGGTCACTAAGCCGGCGACAAAAAAAGCTCCTCCGATGATACCGCATAGGACCGCGGCCAAAGATCCTCCCCAAACCTGCGAGCGGTCCGGAAGACTAAACCACGAGATCAGGATACAGATCAGGTAATTGCCCAGAATGATCGCGTATCGGTTTCCTTTAGAGTTCTGAAAGATCCTGATCACAATAGCCATTACGGCACTGCTGCAAGTTGCAAGAAATAAATACGACATTTTCCATTTCCTCGCTTTACACGGCTTCCGTCACTATATGTGCGTACTCTCAACGCCATTTGATGACATCCCGGTTCTTCTCCCAAAAACTCTTGAGCTGCTTTTTATGATGACAGAGCTTTTCCTTACAGTTCCTGCACTGCGCGCTAGCGTTCGTCCGGTCCGAAAACCACTCGGGATGCATGTGCAGGGTGATCTCCCATCGCGCCAGTAGTACCAAAGACATGATAAGCAGGCTCCAAGTGTAAGTATTCGGTATAAACACAAATGGAGTGAACATCATGGCATAGTCCCAGTTGTAGATCCTGCAGACTCCGCAGCACCTGTTCTTGAGGATCCAGGTCTGGAATGGGCAGAAAAACAGTATGCAGATCATATCGCATACACCGTAGGCGAGGCTGATCAGCACCAGAATACCCCGGTCGATAACCCCGGCAAAATATAGCCCGCCGATCGCTCCGTTGAGCGCAAACCATGCTGCCGCCGCGCCAAAAGTGCGCTGCCAGGGAGGCATATCCGGATCTGTCTCCCCCGTGGGCAGATAGTTCTTTGCAAACTGCCGCTGAGAGCCCATGCTCTCCGTCTTCGAGGGAAAGAATCGCAAGAGCATTTCAACCGCGTACACAACCCAGATTATGTTCAGCAGCCAGTGAGCCCCCTCTATTCTCCGAAAAGGCTCCGTCTCACCGCTGACTCTTCCGATCACATAGACCACTGCCGCACTGCCAAAAAGGACAGATCTGTAGAGCAGCTTCATATAGTGCGTGGACGATATTAATGACAGTTTATGATTGCCGATCTTCATTTCAGTTGAGCCCCAATTACCAGAGTCTTATGCTTGCTCGATATGTGTTAATTCTGCAATGGTATTCATTTATTATACTATACTTGCCTGTTTTCGTTTTGCCGTTTTCCTCTGAAACGCGCAAAAAAGTAGGTGACATGGGGACGGTTCTTCTACCGTGTATCGTTCTCTGAGATCATTTGTCATCAACTGTTCAGCTTCCGTTACGATCCGCCGTTGTCCCTTTGTGATCGAAATACCGCAATCAATCCTTTGGGAATCTCCGCCGATCAGATGACAGATCAGCGAGAGAGCGGCAAAGCGCAGCTCATAGACGGATGAATGACCCTCCCGCAGCATTCGGAAAAGCTTTTCTTCTTCCTGTATGCCTGCGTTTGTGAGCGAAGCCATAACATTTCCTTCTTCTGTATAGTTCGTCAGAACTTCAAACGTTAATCCATAATCCGCAAGAGCTTCCGGCATATTCCCTTTCAGTCTGCGAAGGTCGAGACACAGTTCGATCCCCGCGTAATGCCCTCCCGGGTAACAATAGCTGCTCTTTGGCGGGCTTGCGCTCACATTGAGGGTCCCCGGCGACATATACACATAAGTACCCGGTGATAGTTCTACCTCGCAGCGCCCGGCATGACAGATATTAAGCAGCAGATAATCATTTTCGTTAAACAGCGTCATAGGATAGGAAAGCTTATCCAAGCGTATCTCATTTCCCCACAATAGGATTCCGTCCCATAACCACGCGACATACAGGCTGCTGCTCCGGCTCAAATGAAATTTGTGATAAATATCGTCTTCCTCTGTATGAGAAGACGACAAAAGATCGATCATCGTTTCTGCCTGCCTTGTTAAATCCATAGCACCGCCCCTTCATTGTTAGTTTGCGCTAACCATTATACATAAAAAAAAGATGGAGTTCTATGCCCGAACGGGTTTTATTGCTCCATCTGTTTTTTTTGTTATTTCTTAATAATTCAACGATAGGGCAAGCCCCCTCTAAGATACCGTCTTCTTTCCGAATCCTGAGATGCCAAAACAGCCAGTTCCGCCATGCGTCGTGATCACCGTTCCGCATTCGATCCAGTGAATCTGTGTAAATCCCAACTCCCGGACAGTATCTTCCGCCGCCTTTTTGTACTCCGCGGCGAATTCCGGTGTGTGGCCCAGCCAGATCTCAGGCCGCTCCGTCTCATAATCTTTAACAAAATCGCGGATCATAGCGGGGATTACCCGTTCCATGCGGCCGCGGTATTTTTTGACAGGTACAAGATATCCGTCAATCTGATCAACGCGCGGGTGGATCTTGAGCAGTTCCCCGACGAGAGCCGCCGTATTGCGCACTCTGCCGCTTGCTCTTAAGAACTCAAATCCATCCGGCACAAACGACATACAGGAGTGATCGACCAGATCCTGTGCAGCCTTGCGCGCATCCTCCAGCGTCCATTCCGGGTGATCTTCGAGCATCTGCGCCGTCCGGATTACAACAGAATAATGGCCGTAGGAAAACATGCCCGTATCGACCTGTGAGAAAGGCATCTGCGGGAATTCCTCCGCCGCCCGGCGCGCGCAGTCATAGGAACAGGTAGTCACGGCTGAATACGCTATATGAAGTACCGACGCATCAGGCTCCGAGGCCAGGATTTCCTCAAAGACCTTGGAAAAATCATATTCCATCGCGCCGCTGGTCGAGGGGATCTTCTTCGTCTTCCTGTAATAGTCTATGACTTCCGATGGAGAAAATGTACCGTCATCTTTGGTCACATCCCC
>CAMKAA010000146.1 GCA_946410365.1 uncultured Lachnospiraceae bacterium
AATTTCATGCTCTGAACCATTTCATCCAGGCTGTTTCATACCGGGTGAATGAAAAACATTGCATCGCGGTCTATCCTGAAGCTCATGTCTGGCCCTTCTATACAGGGATAAGGCCCTTCGCCGCAACATCGTTTTACTATCCTGTCAAGGATAACGTACCGGCTGTAGCCATGGTCACAACATATCGAAAACGCAGTGGATTATTCTTCTGGGTAAAAAAACCGGGCATGACGATAACATTATCCTCTCCTATGTATCCGGATCTTAGCCTGCCGAGACGGAAAGCACAGGAAGAACTTCGGGACAAAGTTTTTCTGTTTATGAAAGAAACCTCGGAAGGACGTCAGCAGCCTGAGTATATCCAATATATTTATCGTCCAAAAGAGAAGATGTAGAAAGATATACAAAGGCAGAAACAGAAAAGCCGAAATTACACACAATATTGGAACGGCTTCTGGGAGATCCGGATTTGCAGAAAACAGCCGATTTCTCCTAAATCGGAGAAATTGCTGTTTTTGCCAATCGAATTTTGAATGCATTTTCTTCATAATGAAACCATCAAACTGCAGAAAGGATCGCTGAGTATGAATACTTCTGAAAAAATGAAAGGTTTTGCTGCAAAACAGCTCTACGGATGGTTGGATAAGAACCCGGAAGAAAATATACCCAAGATTCTGGACTATCTGGAAAAACACGATCCTGACGGAATTAGTCTGACTTCTCAGATTAAAGCGATTCGTAAGGCTCTTGCCGATCCGGATAACAACTGGTCCAGATTGGTAAAAAGCCTTTGGACGGATATCGACGCAGGGCAGCGAAAAAAGCTGGTGGAAACCGTTGTCGTAAATGGCACACTAATTGGGACTCCAAAAACTACCAAGCTGCAGGAAAAATATCAATGCAATATTCCCTGGGCGATCCTGATGGACCCGACCAGCGCCTGTAATCTCCATTGCACCGGCTGTTGGGCAGCAGAATATGGCAACAGGCTAAACTTAAGCTTCGAGCAGCTGGACAATATCATTGAGCAGGGAAAAGCTCTGGGGACCTATGTTTATATTTACTCCGGCGGCGAACCTTTGGTCCGAAAGGCTGACCTGATCCGGCTGTGCGAAAAACATCCGGACTGCGGTTTTCTGGCCTTTACCAACGGAACGCTGATTGACGACAGCTTTGCCGACGAGATGCTTCGTGTCGGAAACTTTGTTCCTGCCATCAGTATCGAAGGCTTTGAAGAGGCTACCGATTCCCGCAGGGGAAAAGGAACGTACGCCAAAGTTATCGAGGCAATGGAACGCCTCAAGGCACGTAAGCTGCTGTTTGGGATCTCCTGCTGCTATACCAGCGCCAACGTAGAGGTCATTGGAAGCGAAGAATATTTTGACGCCATGATCGATATGGGCGCAAAGTTCGCATGGCTCTTTACCTACATGCCAATCGGAGCAGACGCGGTGCCCGAACTCATCGCCACAGCTGCGCAGCGGAAATTCATGTATGAAAAAATCCATGAATACCGGCAGACCAAGCCGTTGTTTACCATGGACTTTTGGAATGACGGAGACGCAGTAGGCGGCTGTATCGCGGGCGGACGTGGATATTGCCACATCAATGCCAATGGTGATATGGAACCATGCGCATTTATTCATTACTCAACCGCAAATATCAAGGAACAGACGCTGCTGGAATGCTATCAGTCTCCCTTGTTCATGGCTTATCGCAGAAATCAGCCCTTCAACGAGAATATGCTTCGTCCCTGCCCTGTTCTGGACAATCCCGGCAGACTGACTGAAATGGTGGAGGAATCCGGCGCCTATTCCACCGATCTTGCCTCTCCGGAGCGTGCCTGCGATTACTGTAACCGCTGTGTACCCGCTGCCGAGCGCTGGGCTCCGGTTGCAGATGAACTCTGGGAAAATATGCCGAACAAACGAGGAACTCTATATACCGGAAAAATGGCAAAGAAAAACTGACAGGAATGGAGAAGAACGATGAACGTATCATCAACGATTGCAAAATTTGGACTTACAAAGGCATTTCGACATCTTTATAAGGATCCGGAAAACAATCTTCCTCAGCTTATGGACTGGGCGGACAAGTTTTCAAAAGGAATCTATCCTTCTCAGCGGGCGGCTGTGCGCGCGGCGATAGAGGATCCGGATAACGCATATTACCCCTACATCCGTCATCTGATCAAAGACGTGGATCCGGATGTGCTGACAGCCGTTGCCGTAAACTTCTTTATTAATGCAAATCTGATCGGCGGTCCCATTCAGGATGAGTGGAAAGAAAAATATCAATGCAACATTCCGTGGGCAATCCTTCTTGATCCCACATCTGCCTGCAATCTTCATTGCGTAGGGTGCTGGGCGGCAGAGTATGGAAATAAACTGAATCTCAGCTTTGACGAAATTGATGACATCGTTCGTCAGGGTAAAGAGATGGGGGTTTACATGTACATTTACACAGGCGGTGAACCATTGGTTCGCAAAAAAGATCTCATCCGTATCTGTGAAAAACACGATGATTGCATTTTTCTGGCGTTCACGAACGGAACACTGATCGATGAGGCTTTCGCAGATGAGATGCTGCGGGTAAAAAACTTCGTCCCGGCGATTTCCCTGGAAGGCTTTGAGGAAGCCACCGACAGCCGTCGCGGAGAGGGCGTATATGAGAAGGTCATACAGGCAATGGAGCTGCTGCACCGTAAAAAACTGCTGTATGGGATTTCCTGCTGCTATACGAGCGTCAACTATGATTCCATTACCTCTGAAGAATACTGGGATATGATGATTGAAAACGGAGCATATTTTGTCTGGTATTTTCATTATATGCCGGTCGGAAATGACGCTTCTGTAGATCTTTTGCCTACTCCGGAGCAAAGGGAGACCGTTTATCATCGGATTCGGGATCAGCGAAGCCGCAAACCGCTTTTTGCCATGGATTTCCAGAACGATGCCGAATTTGTCGGAGGCTGCATTGCCGGAGGCAGAAGTTATCTGCATATCAACGCAAACGGGGATGCCGATCCCTGCGTGTTTATCCATTATTCCGATTCCAATATCCGTGAAAAGAGCCTTCTTGATGTTCTGCGCTCTCCGTTGTTCATGGCTTACCATGACGGTCAGCCGTTTAATGACAATATGCTTCGTCCTTGTCCGATGTTGGAAAATCCGACAAAGCTGCGCACGATCATCGAAAAGACCGGTGCGAAGTCAACAGACATGCAGTCGCCTGAAACCGCTGAGCATCTGTGCGCCAAGTGCGATTCTTACGCTGCCTGTTGGAGTCCAAAAGCGGAGGAATTATGGGAAAAGCGTAAGGCGGAAAAAGCTGCCCAAAGAGCTTAAA
>CAMKAA010000147.1 GCA_946410365.1 uncultured Lachnospiraceae bacterium
CGACAACGATCTCGGCACCTGTCATTTTCATTCGTGTTTCCTCCCTTGTTCAATGATCATTTGCGGGGCCTTAGGCCCCGCATTAAGCCGTTTACTGCATGTCCTTGGGAAGTTCAAGAATCGCGCCGCGGTTTCCGCTTGTTACAAGTGCAGCGTATCTCTTAAGGTATCCGTCCGTAACCTTGGGCTGACGAGGCTTCCACGCAGCTTTTCTGCGGGCGAGTTCTTCGTCTGATACCTTCACATTGAGCTTGTTGGCGTTGATATCGATGGAAATGATATCACCCTCTTCGATCAGCGCGATAGGACCGCCGACAGCAGCCTCAGGAGAGACGTGTCCGATGGAGGCTCCGCGGGAGGCACCCGAGAATCTTCCGTCGGTGATCAGCGCGACAGTGGTGTCAAGGCCCATTCCTGCGATCGCAGATGTAGGGTTGAGCATCTCTCTCATGCCGGGACCGCCCTTGGGACCTTCATAGCGGATGACAACAACGTCTCCGGGCACTATTTTGCCGCCGGTGATCGCTGCGATCGCGTCCTCTTCACAGTCAAATACTCTCGCAGGTCCCTCATGCTGCATCATCTCGGGAAGCACTGCGCTTCTCTTGACGATTCCGGTATCGGGAGCGATGTTGCCCTTGAGGACGGCGATTCCGCCGTTGGGCATATAGGGATCCTCGATGGGACGGATCACACTGGGATCTGTATTGACGCATCCCTCGATGTTCTCGCGCATTGTCTTTCCGCTGACTGTCATAACGTCAAGATCAAGCAGATCCTTCTTGGCAAGTTCGTTCATGACCGCGTAGATTCCGCCCGCCTCGTTGAGATCCTCCATGTAAGTGGGACCTGCCGGAGCAAGGTGGCACAGGTTAGGTGTCTTGTCGGAAACCATGTTCGCGATCTCCATATTCAGTTCCACGCCGGCTTCATGCGCAATGGCGGGAAGATGAAGCATTGTATTTGTGGAGCAGCCAAGGGCCATATCCATAGTCATGGCATTCATGAAGGCTTTCTCGGTCATGATATCTCTGGGACGGATATTCTTCTCGACCAGTTCCATGATCTTCATGCCCGCATGCTTGGCGAGGCGGATCCTTGCGCTGTAAACAGCGGGGATGGTTCCGTTGCCCTGAAGGCCCATTCCGATGGCCTCGGTGAGGCAGTTCATGGAGTTTGCGGTGTACATGCCGGAGCAGGAACCGCATGTGGGACAGACCTTCTCCTCATACTCGGCAAGTTTTTCCATAGTCATCTTGCCTGCTGCTACGGAGCCTACTGCCTCGAACATAGAGGAAAGGCTTCTCTTGCGGCCGTCAATGTGTCCGGCCAGCATAGGACCGCCTGATACGAAGATCGTGGGGACATTGACGCGTGCAGCCGCCATCAGAAGTCCGGGGACGTTCTTGTCACAGTTGGGGATCATGACCAGTCCGTCAAATCCGTGAGCCTTTGCCATACATTCTGTGGAGTCGGCAATAAGGTCTCTGGTCACAAGAGAATACTTCATTCCGATGTGGCCCATAGCGATGCCGTCACATACGGCGATCGCAGGGAAAACAACGGGCATACCGCCTGCCATCGCAACTCCGAGCTTAACGGCTTCTGTGATCTTATCGAGGTTCATATGACCGGGAACGATCTCATTGTAGGAGCTGACGATACCGATCATCGGGCGCCTTCTCTCCTCTTCCGTATATCCGAGCGCGTTGAAGAGACTCCTGTGGGGGGCCTGTGATATGCCTTTTTTGACGCTGTCACTTTTCATTTCCGTTACCTATCCTTCCTTATGAATTTCACAGGATCTGTCCTTTTAAAGGATCGTGTGATCCTGAGTATTATCGATTTATCAAAAGATGCAGAGCTTTCTTCAGATCCTTTCGCAGATCCTGTCGCCGAGTTCACTGCAGTTCTGGGATGTAAGTCCTTCAGCACCGGTGCGGGGCATCAGGTCGATACTTCTGTATCCGTCCGCCAGAGTCTTTTTCACAGCTGCTTCTATAGCGTCAGCCTCCGTGAGGAGCCCGAAACTGTAGCGGAGCATCATAGCCGCGGACAGGATCGTCGCGATCGGGTTGGCGATGCCAAGACCCGCGATATCCGGCGCGCTGCCGTGGCTGGGCTCGTAGAGACCGAAGCTTCCGTCGCTCAGGGAGGCGGAGGACAGCATTCCGATGGAACCTGTGATCATACTCGCCTCATCCGAGAGAATGTCGCCGAACATATTTCCGGTGACGATCACGTCGAACTGTTCAGGCTCTTTTACAAGCTGCATAGCGCAGTTGTCGACGAGCATGTTGGAGAGTTCAACATCGGGATAATCCTTAGCGACCTCTGCAACTACCTTTCTCCAGAGCCTGGAAGTGTCGAGCACGTTTGCCTTATCTACGCTGCACACTTTTTTGCCGCGCTTCATAGCGATCTCAAAGGCCTTTACCGCGATCCTGCGGATCTCGTTCTCGTTGTAGACAGCGGTATCCACTGCTGTGATGACGCCGTCCGTTTCCTTAGTGTATCTGTCACCAAAATACAGGCCTCCGGTCAGTTCCCGGCAGATCACAAGATCAAAATTCCTTCCGCCTTCCTTGGCAGCAAGCGGGCAGGAGTCCGCAAGCTCTTTAAAGAGATAGGCAGGCCTGAGATTACAGTAAAGGTTCAGGGATTTGCGAAGCTTTAAAAGGCCCGCTTCCGGCCGGAGCTCAGGTGAGAGTTTGTACCAGGGCGAAGTGGCGGCATTCCCTCCGATCGATCCCATTAAGACGGCATCGCTTTCCTTACAGATCCTGATGGTCTCATCGGTCAGCGGAACTCCGTATGCGTCGATCGAGCATCCGCCCATGAGAACGTCCGTATAATTGAAAGTATGTCCGTATTTCTCACATACTCTGTCAAGGACTTTCCTGGCCTGGGCAACGATCTCCGGTCCTATGCCGTCTCCGGCTATAACTGCGATATTTTTCTTCAAGACATCCTACCTCCGTGGCTGATTAAAGTTGAATAGAATTAATCTCTATGATGAGTGATTTGAATCATATTGATCATTTGGGATATACCAAAGAGAAGGCATGTGCAGGGCACATGCCTTCAGACTTAGCATCTATTATTTGTCATCCGCTGCTTCGAGGGCATCCTCAGGCTTCTCGATCTGTACGATCGCCGCCTTCTGCATCGGAATGCGGCAGTTCTTATTGTTGCCGAATTCAACGATAACAGTGTCCTCGGTCATGTCGATCACCACTCCGTAAAATCCTGCAGTAGTAAGTACGCTGTCTCCGATCGCCAATGCGTTGAGCATTGCCTGTTTCTCTTTCTGCTCTTTTCTCTGAGGTCTGATCAGGAAGAAGTAG
>CAMKAA010000148.1 GCA_946410365.1 uncultured Lachnospiraceae bacterium
GAGGAGAACTTGTAA
Source organism: uncultured Lachnospiraceae bacterium (assembly GCA_946410365.1). The sequence continues at coordinate 16 of CAMKAA010000148.1, forward strand.
ACCAGGTCCGGATTACCCGCTCTCTTGCACTCCATGAGGATCTCGATCAGGTGGTCCTGCTTGTGCTCATACAGATGATGCACGCCATAGGCGTTGTCCCAGAAGATCCTGAAATCGGGAGCCGCGGGCTTGAGCCTTGCGAATCTCCTGACTGTCTGATCCGAATAGGAATAGCCTGTGGGATTGCTGTATTTGGGCACGCACCAGATTCCCTTAATGGTCTCGTCCTCGTGGACCAGTTTCTCTACCATGTCCATGTCAGGGCCTTCCGGAGTCAGCGGGACCGGGATCATCTCGATGCCAAAATATTCCGTGATCGCGAAATGTCTGTCATATCCGGGAACCGGGCACAGGAATTTCACCCTGTCCTGTTTGCCCCAGGGAGTATTTCCCATAACGCCGTGAGTCATTGCTCTTGCAACTGTATCGTACATGACGTTCAGAGAGGAGTTTCCGAAGATGATGATGTTGTCGGGATTGTTCTCCATCATGTCGCCCAGAAGGACCTTCGCCTCCTGCACGCCCGCAATGACACCGTAGTTGCGGCAGTCCGTTCCGTCCTCACAGGCCAGGTCGCAGTCCGATGAGAGTACGTCCATAAGTCCCATGGACAGATCGAGCTGCTCAACGCTGGGCTTTCCTCTGCTCATGTCCAGATTCAGGTCCATCTTCTGGTAGCTCTTATAGGTCTCCTTGAGCTGAGCCAGCTCGGCAGTGAGTTCCTCTCTGGTCATTTCCGCATATGCTTTCATACTTATCTCTCCTTTATCTGATCATTCTATGTCCAATTTTTCTGTGTTCGGAAAGATTGGTCCGTTGTTCTTAAGGATAAGTACGATTATATATGGTTTACAAATGCTTTGCAATGAATATTTGTACACCGGTATACAATTATTTCATAATCCCGCTTTTAAACTCGAGGATCACCTCCAAAAAAGACTGTCCGTAATCCCGGGAGTTCTTCTCCCCGACGCCGTAGAGAGCCTTCAGTTCCTCCATGGTCCCCGGCTGATGGCGGCACATCTCATAAAGTGTCCGGTTTGTGAAGATAAAGTAAGAGGGGAGCTGCTTTTTCAGCGCGATCTCCGAGCGGAGCCTTCGAAGCCGCTCGTAAAGATCCTTTCCTTTCTCATCAAGTCTCGCGGTATAGTCGATCCCTCTGTTTTTTCCGAGGGAAGTCCTGCCCCTGCGGGTATGTCTCTCCAGTTCCCGGACCACTGCGTCCCAGCCCTCATCCCGGTAGAAAAGAAAGAGTTTGCTGACAGATACCGACAGAAATTCGTAGATCGCCCCCTTCTCCTGCTCCATCTCTATGAAGTCCTCCGCAGATTCCAAATCGGCACCGGTACCGTTTATGATCCCCGCTGAAGATCCTTCAGTCTCTTCTTCCCAGTCGGTCTCCACTTCCCACTCCTTGTCCTCTTCGAGCAGTTCGAGAACAGCGCTTCTGAACACTTTGTAATTCATTTTTCTCCTTTCCCAGGCAGATCCGCAGCGCGAAAAAACTGCTTCCGGGGTCCGGAAAATGCTCAAAAAGATAGTCTCCCGCACTGTTTTGCCTGTGCACAATATTAAATATAAAAAATGGAAACTGTAACCGCAGAAGAACTCCGCGGTCCTCCGGAAGAATTCCGGTACAATCATATTACGAAGAAAATAAAGGGAATGCAAACCCTTTTTGCATTCCCTCTGTCAAAGTATTCAGAACTGAAAGTCATCGTCCTGCAATAGCGCCTGCGATCTTGGCCGCAAGTTCCGCGTTGTTGATCAGGAAAGCCTTCTGGGATTCCACGCTGTCAGGGCCCAGATATTCCTTGATCCTTCCCATCATGTAGCCTGTGATGGCCTTGCCCATGACATGGTTCTTCTTTACGTCCTCCATAGCTGCGTCCACCGCTTTTCTGGTCTGGACCGGATCGAGCTCGTATTCCTTGGGCACCGGATTGACTACCAGAACGCCGCCCGGAATGTCCATGACCTCCTTGATATGCATGACCTCCGCCAGCTCCTCAGGAGTATCCATGCGGTAAGTGAGACGGAATCCGCTGCCGCGCACCATATACTCGGGCATTCTGTCCGTGCCGTAGCCGACTACGGGAACTCCGGCCGTTTCAAGGTATTCCATAGTGAGCGACAGATCCAGAATGGGCTTTGTTCCGGAACATACTACCATGACTCTGTTCCTTGCCAGAGACTCCAGATCCGTGGAGATATCCATTGTCTTCTCCGCGCCGATCTGCGCTCCTCCGATACCGCTTCCGCTGGCCACCGGCAGTCCCACCATCTGCGCCGTCTTTACCGCTGCCGCGATCGTCATAACGCCGTCCTGCTTCTTGGCCAGCAGGATCGGGATGTCCCTTGCGGAAGCCTTGAAGATCGATCCCCTCTTCTGCTCGAGATAGAGGATCTCGTCATCTGTCAGTCCCACATGGATCTGCCCGTTCAAAATAGCGGCGAAGGCAGGTACCGCCCCGTTCTCCCTGACGACATTCCTCATGCGGTACGCGAATTCGGCGATCCCGGGATAGATCATGCCGCCGAAAGTCGCCGCGCTCTCAATGACAACTACAGGTCTGCCATCCTTCATGGCGCCCGCCACCTCTTCGGAGAACACGATGTAGTCGTCCTTTCCGCTTCTGAACTCCACTTCGCGTCCTTCAGCGTCATCCGGCGTATCCGGTGCTATGGCCTCCTCGTGGACCGTAGAGAACATGTCCACGAAATCCATCCAGGCCTCGATATCGTATCTGATATCGGGCGAAGCCACAAGTTCACCCTCCGCGTCGAGCAGATAGCTGGAGGCCGGCTCAGGCACGCTTTCCTGCACGGAATTATCATCCTCGTCCCAGTCGTTGTCCGCGAAGCGCTCAGTCTCGATGCCGACCCATCCGTTGGCGAAGACATAGAGGCTGCTGACCCACTCGCGGGTCCCTGTCAGAACGCTCTCTATGCTGTAGGTCATCTCCTCATCCTTAAGGAAAAATCCCTGGATATTCTGCTGTACGTCCTCCCGGGTCAGGCCCATCCTGCTGCTGTGGGAGGTCCTGCACGCCAGTGTGGCGCCGCTGAGCACAACGTATTCCCCGCCGTCGACAAAACTGCAGATCTGCTCAAAGAAAGCGCGGTCTTCCATAAGCGTCAGAAAGATCTCCGCGGGAATATAGGACGTGTCCCCATTCTGCGCCGTCCACGCCGCGAACTGCTCCTGCGTATCGATCGAAGCCAGATTCATAAGCTCTTCCACAGTGAAGGGAGACTCCACAATGTCAATTTTGTCGAACCTGCTGTAAAAATCAGATGTGATCATCCCCATAACCATACCCTCCTTGCT
>CAMKAA010000149.1 GCA_946410365.1 uncultured Lachnospiraceae bacterium
CCGGCAAAAAAGTGTATAAAGAAATTGGGCACAAGAAAAAGGACTGTACATTACAGTCCTTTTAATTATAACTCGATATTCTTACATCCGGTTAGTGATGATCCTGAACAAACGGCTATATTAAATAGCGCGCTCGACCTTGCCGGATCTAAGGCAGCTGGTGCAGACGTGCATTCTCTTCTTAGCGCCGCTTACGTTCACAGCAACCTTCTGGACATTGGAATTCCAGATTCTGTTGGATCTTCTATGAGAATGGCTGACGTTATTTCCAAAATGAGCGCCCTTGCCGCAGATATCACATTTTGCCATCTTAAACACCTCCTAACGTACATATTCGGGTCTACAACATTTGTATAGTATCAAAAATGAAACATGAATGCAAGAAAAAAATCAACGAATTATAAGGGAATTATAATAATTGATACCACAATACAACCTTTTCTTTTCACTGTTTTAAGGTTATAATTTAAATTGATTTATCACGTAAACAATTAGAAAATACTGTTTCAGGACATGAATGTGATCGAATCATCACTACGCCGAGTATTCGGCTTGAAAGGAGAATGGCCCTTGAAGACATTTTTGTTTAATACACATATGGGTGACATTAGTGTTGACCCGGAAGTGATCGCCCAGTATGCCGGAAACGTAGCAAATGAGTGCTTCGGAATTGTAGGCATGGCTGCCGTCAACAGCAAGGAAGGATTTGCCAATCTGCTCAAGAGAGAGAGCATGACCAAGGGAATCAACGTAACTCTCAACTCCAGGAATAAACTTGTTATCGATTTCCATGTGATCGTCTCCTACGGAGTTAATATCATGGCTGTGGCTGACAACCTGGTTTCGTCCGTCGCATACCGCGTGGAGGATTTCACCGGCCTTGAGGTGGAGAAGATCAATGTTTATGTAGAAGGTGTACGCGTCATTGACTGAGTAACAGTGCACTGCCCGTTCAATCATGAAATTTTTTAAGTAATCAGGAGGAAGATGCGGTGACGACCAGCGCAATCGATGCAAAACTGCTGGCAGAGATGTTTTTTGCCGGAGCAGCCAATTTGGAAGCAAATAAAGAATGGATCAATGAACTCAATGTATTCCCGGTTCCCGACGGAGATACGGGAACGAACATGACCCTCACGATCAAATCTGCGGTCAAGGAGGTTTCCGCTCTCGGAAGCACTGACAGCATGAAAGACATCTGCAAAGCGATGTCTTCAGGGTCTCTTAGGGGAGCAAGAGGTAATTCGGGTGTTATTCTCTCCCAGCTGATCCGTGGATTCGGAAAGGTAGCCAAGACGGAGACAGAGCTTACCGTTCCTATTTTGGCAGATGGTTTTGACAGAGCAGTGGAGACTGCTTATAAAGCTGTCATGAAGCCTAAGGAAGGTACGATCCTTACCGTAGCCAAGGGCGCTTCTCTTAAGTCAAGGGAACTCGCTGACGCGGGGGAAGAGAATCTGGAAGTATTTCTCGGAGCGGTTCTTGAGGAAGCGGAGAAAGTTCTTGCAAACACACCTGAGCTGCTGCCGGTCCTCAAGCAGGCGGGCGTAGTTGATTCCGGCGGACAGGGCCTCGTGCAGGTCATGAAGGGAGCCTTCGACCGGTTCCTGGGCAAAGAGATCGACTATAGCGCTCTTATCGAGAAAGAAGAAAAGCCTGAAGCTGAACCTGAGAAGGAAGCGGTCGAGAAAGAGGAACTCCGCTATATCTATAAAATGAGGATGACTGTGCTGATGGCCAAGAAGCCTTCTTCCAGAGACCAGAAAGAGTATCTGGAATTCCTCAAATCCCTCGGCGACCGCGTAAAATGCGCGATGGAAGGAGATATCCTCCATGTCAAATGCCAGACCAACGATCCCGGCCTGATCATTCAGAGAAGCCAGAAATTCGGTGAGCTGGGAGAAGTGAGGCTCCTTAACCTCAAGGAAGCTGAGTCCGGCGGCAAAGGTGTGGATGCCGGCAAGTCTTCCGCTTCCGATAACGCGGAGGGGAAAAAGCCTGTTGAGGCAGAGACGCCCAAGGTGCCTGAGCAGCCCAGAAAGGAAGTCGGCTTTATCACAGTATCTGTCGGTGACGGTATCAGGGAGATCTTTACCGGACTCGGTGTCGATTATGTGATCAGCGGCGGACAGACAATGAATCCCAGCACAGATGATGTGCTTAAGGCTGTGGAGAGTGTCAACGCAGATGTTGTATTTGTTCTTCCGAACAACAAGAACATCATCATGGCAGCTAATCAGGCAGCTTCTCTTACAACTGACAAGAAAGTGGTAGTTGTTCCTACGACAACAGTCCCTCAGGGCATCACCGCAGTGATCAATTATATGCCTGATCTGGATGCTGAGGCCAACAAGGCCAATATGTGTGAGGAGATCAGCTCTGTTCACAGTGCTGAGGTCACATATGCCGTCAGGGATACTGAGATCGACAACATCAAGATTCACGAGGGCGATATCATGGGAATCGGCGACAGCGGTATTCTCACTACAGGCAATGATATCGAAGATGTAACTTTTGAGTCTTTAAAGAAGATCGTGGATGAGGATACAGAGATCATCAGCGTTTACTACGGAGCAGATGTGGCGGAAGAGGCGGCTGAACAGTTCAGGGCAAGAGCCGCAGAAGCTTTCCCGACCTGTGACGTGGAGCTTCAATACGGCGGACAGCCGATCTACTACTATATTTTGTCTGCTGAATAAGCCGGACACGAAGTACACGGTCACCTGATCGGAGTACAGCGCATAATATGCAGTTACACAAACCGGATGTCTGCGAGGCATCCGGTTTCTTTTGGCGATATTTATTACAGACAGGACGACAGGGATCAAACAGGTTTTTATATGGATCTTCATACAGAAGTGGGAAAACTGAAAAGAGTAGGCCCCCGTACAGCAGAACTGCTTCAGAGTAAAGGGCTTAATACAGTCGGCGACCTTGTCGGCTATTATCCTTCACGGTACGAAAAGTATGTCGGCCTGTCCGCAGTGTCGGCGGCATCGGAGAACGGAGAGTGTGCCGTTCTGCTTACGGTGATCGGAAGGGGAAGCACGATCAGGACCGGAGGAAAGACCATCACTCATTTCAAAGCTGCCGACGCGACGGGCGACTGCAGACTGACTTTTTTTAATATGCCTTACATGGTCAAAAATCTGCCGCCGGGCAGTCAGCGCGTTTTCATGGGGGTCATGAAACTGACACCGAGAGGGTTGCGCTATATGGAACAGCCGAGGGTGTACTCCCGGGAGGATTATCACGATCTGGAGGGAACTCTTCAGCCGGTCTATCCACTGTTTCAAGGCATGAAGAATAAACAGATATCTGCACTGATCGGGCAGGC
>CAMKAA010000150.1 GCA_946410365.1 uncultured Lachnospiraceae bacterium
AGACTCCTGTATCCCTCCAGCATCGGAATGCGGATACAGGTTTCTTCATTTTCCACCAGTATTTCCTCCGGGATCCCTGCGCTCTCCTTGCCGAACATAATGTAGTCATCGGGACCGAAAGTCACATCCGAATAAATCTGATGCGCCTTTGTGGTGGCATACCATATTTTGGCACCGGGATTTCGGGACAGAAATTCCCCGTAATCCGCATATGTGTGGACGTCCAGGTCCTTCCAGTAGTCCAGCCCTGAGCGCCTTATCTGTTTCTCTGTGATCTCAAACCCCAGGGGTTCGATCAGATGAAGGGACGTTCCCGTGACTACACAGGAACGCCCGATATTGCCGGTATTGCCGGGTATTTCCGGCTCATGCAGTACAATGTGCATTGCTTGTCTTACTTCTTTCCGGAGTTCTTCTCCCGCAGTTTCTTCACAAATTTGGAAAGTCTTCCAAGTGCTTCTCTCAGGTTCTCAATAGAATAGGCGTAGGATATTCGCAGATACCCCTCTCCGCTGTCACCGAAAGCGGTTCCGGGAACGATAGCAACTTTTTCTTCCTTAAGAAGCTCCTCCGCAAATTCCTCGCTGCTCATACCGAATTCCTTGATGCAGGGGAAAACATAGAAAGCTCCCTGGGGCTCAAAGCACGGAAGGCCCATTCCCTCGAGCTTGTGCATGACAAAGCGGCGTCTCTGATTGTAAGACTCCCGCATCTGGGCAACGTCGTCGTCACCGTTCTTAAGGGCCTCGATCGCCGCGTACTGGCTGGTGGTCGGTGCGCACATGATCGCATACTGGTGAATCTTGGTCATCTGGGCCAGGATCTCCTTCGGCCCGCATGCATAACCCATTCTCCATCCGGTCATGGCATAGGCCTTGGAAAAGCCGTTGACGAGCACCGTTCTCTCCTTCATGCCGGGGAGAGAAGCAATTGAGACATGGCTTCCTGAATAAGTCAGTTCTCCATAGATCTCATCGGAAAGGACATACAGATCATTTTCGATGATAATGTCCGCGATTGCCTCCAGATCTTCCTTCTCCATGACCGCTCCCGTAGGATTGTTGGGATAAGGAAGCACCAGGATCTTGGATCTTGGTGTGATCGCAGCTCTTAGCTCATCGGGTTTAAGCCTGAATTCATTCTCATTCTTGAGCGGTATGACCACCGGCTTTCCGTCTGCCAGAATGGTGCAGGGCTCATAAGAGACGTAGGAAGGCTGAGGGATCAGCACTTCATCACCTTCATTGATCATCGCGCGGAACATCAGGTCAATAGCCTCCGAACCGCCCACAGTGATCAGGATCTCACCAATGGGATCATAAGTGATGCCCTGAGTCCTCTTCATGTATGCCGCGATCTCCTCCCTGAGCTCCTTCAGACCGGAGTTGGAGGTGTAGAAAGTGCGGCCTTTCTCCAGCGAGTAAATGCCCTCATCCCTGATATGCCACGGCGTATCGAAGTCCGGTTCGCCCACACCCAGAGAGATTGCGTCCTTCATCTCGCTGACAAGGTCAAAAAATCGACGAATGCCTGACGGCTTAAGACCAACAGTCTTCTCCGCAAGCAGTTTTTCCTGTTTACTCATTCATTTACCTCTTTCCTGAATCAATATTTTGACTTTCTGCGGGTGATTGTTCAGGGGGTAATGATCTCTCTCTGATCTTCATGCTTCCTGGTCATGATCGTTCCGTGATCCTTGTATTTCTTAAGGATAAAGTGTGTGGCTGTGCTGATCACGGTGTCGAGAGTGGAGAGCTTGCTGGAGACAAATCTTGACACTTCCTTCAGAGATTTTCCTTCCAGTGTAACCAGAAGATCGTAGCCGCCGGAGATCAGATAGACGGAGTTTACTTCAGGATACTTGTAGATCCTCTCTGCAATTTCGTCGAATCCTTTTCCTCTCTGAGGTGTTACGCGCACTTCGATCAGAGCGGTCACCTTGTCTATATCTGTCTTATCCCAGTCGATCATTGTGTGATAGCCGCAGATGATCCCGGCTTCCTCCATGCGCTGAAGGGCATTGATCACATCAATCTCCTCTGTTCCCAGTACAACAGCCATCTCTCTTGTGGAGACGCGGCTGTTCTTCTCTATGATTCCCAGTACCTTTTCTTCAAGCATATTCATGGATCTTTCCTCCAAATTCTGTTCCTCCGCCGAATGCCTTACTGAATGATTCTGAGCATTTCATCCGGCTGCGGAAGATCCAGGTAACGGATCTCCTCATCGTTTCTTAATATTTTATCATGATCCTTTGTGAGTTCCCCGATCATGACGGCGGGAATCCCGCTGTCTTCAAGTTTCCCGATCAGGTTCCCGGCGTCCTTAGTCACCGCCAGAAGGCTTCCGGCGGACCTCATCCTGTAAGGATCTATATCATAATGATTGGCAAATTCAATGGTCTCCTGCAGCATGGGAATCGCCGATGTATCAACGATAAAACCGCTTCGGGCCTTCACGGAGAGCCTCCAGAGCGCCGCGTGAATGCCGCCCTCCGAAAGATCTGTGAGATATTCCGCGCCTTCTCCGGCACAGATCTGCGCCTCTCTGCGTACACTAAGATAATTCCGAAGAGTTCGCATTCTCATCAGGATCGTCTCCGGAAAAACTTCCCGGAGTTCCTCTCTGTCCTCTGCCAGAATACAGCTTCCTTCCATTCCGGCCCACTTTGTCATGATGATCCGGCCGGATTCCTGCTCCGAAACTGTACTTCCCCGCTCCATGGGGCTGCCTGTGCAGCTGCCGATCACGACGGGCCTGGTCACCGCAGATGTCACCTCTGTGTGGCCTCCCTCGATCACAAGACCTTCCGCAGCGCACACCCTGCAGATCTGATCCATGATCTCCCTGAGGCACTTCTCTTCGGTTCCCGGGGGAAGCAGGATCACCGGGCGGAAACTCTCCGGCAGGATCATCTCTGCACTAAGCGCGTTCACTGCTGCATAAACTGCAAGTTCTCCGATCCGCGAAGTTTTTAAGGTCACCGGATCCGCACTCATCGTGATCCTGTCTCCCTTGCAGCCCGCTCCGGATATTCTCTTATATACTGACCGGTCCAGAGTATTCTCACCGGCCTTCCCGTCTCTAAGTCTCATTTATATAGTTATTTACCGTCCCTCCGGAAAATGAGTGCCTTCCGTCAGGACATCGCTGCAAGCAGCGGCGCGATCATTGCCAATACCAGAATGCCGGCAATTATGCAGGCTGCAATCCTCTTGGCCTTAGTACTTCTGAAATTCATTCTTTGCCTCCATAAAACAACTATTCAGCACCCACGTCCCGAAAGCTTCGCATTCGGGACTATGGCGTACAGAGTCGCTGCGCGCCTT
>CAMKAA010000151.1 GCA_946410365.1 uncultured Lachnospiraceae bacterium
AGCCATTTGAGCTGGCAGTATACGGGAGCTGTTCCGACTCCGCCCGCGATAAAGCAGATCTTCATCTTTTTGAGCTCTTCCAGGGGCATTTCTGTCAGATCGGAGGGTTTGCCTAAGGGACCGACCATATCTGCAAAGCTGTCTCCCACTTCCAGGGATGACATCCTGTATGTGTCCCCGCCGATGACTTGAAATACGATCTGCACAAGTCCCTTCTCACTGTCATAATCACAGATAGTCAGAGGAATCCTTTCGCCTTCCTCGTCCACACGGACGATCAGGAATTGTCCGGGAAGCGCATACTTGGCTATTCTGGGGGCCTCAACATCCATAAGGTAAATGTTGGGGGCCAGATTCTCCTTCTTGGTGATCTTGAACATAAAAACCTCCATGTGTTCTGCTTAATAGCATTTGATAAACTAAATCCGATTAATAATAGCACTTCTTCCCGTTAAAGCACAATAGTGCGTTTATGATTTATACGGCTTAATAATTATATGTTCAGTCTTCAGTGATCATATAAGCTCCTGTAACCGTATTGCTCTTTAATCCGTAGCGGTTGATGAAGAACGCCTTTATCGTATAGATCCCGGGCCTTAACGTAATGGGGCCGCTGTAAAGATTGCTCTTCTCCGTCGGTTCCGTTCCGTCAAGAGTATAGAATACCGCTCCCTCGCCCTGGCTTTCAATATAGAGCGCAAGACTCTCCTCATAAGTCCCGGGCGGATCCCGGAACACGGGATCATATACCAGATAATTATAGTATTTGCTCTTTACCGACTCCACTCCGCTTCCCTCAAGAAGGGTCGCGAGCTTGCCGAATTCTTCTTCCTCGATACAGATCGATACGATCCTCTCCCATGCTTCGTCAAATTCCTGCTGCCCCTCATGCGTATTCTTCACAACACGCATGGCAATACTCAGGGCCTGGTCATTGTCCCCTGCCTTCTGCATATACTCAGCCTTTTTCAGATAGAGCTGTTCGTCGGTAAAAGAGTCGTCCTCAGGTGACTGCAGAGCTCTGTCGATCAGACGCGAGGCCTCTGCATAGGACCCCTCTTCTGCCGCCTCGGCAGACTTTCCTGCCAGTACAGCTCTGGAATTTAAGAGTTTGCGCCGATAGCTGAAAAAGGCGGCTGCCAGGGCGAGTGCAAAGAGAAGAAGCAGTATCGACGCCTTCAGTTTCCTTGACATCTTACATATCCTCCAGGAGCTGTTCAAATGCCGGCATGTCCATCAGGACCTGTCTTGCCCTGGTCCCGTTGTCTTCGCTGACAACACCCGCATCCGCAAGCTGGTCCATGATTCTCGCAGCCCTGTTGAAGCCGATCTTAAATACACGCTGCAGCATGCCGATGGAAGCCTTGTTCTTCTCGATGATGAATCTGCCTGCTTCGGCAAAATATTCATCATAACCCGAATTATCCTTGAGCTCCGCCCCGGCGCCTTGTTCTCCTGATGCGGCAATACCGTCGATCTGGCTGGATATGCTGGCCATTGCGCTGTCATCAGTGACATTGTTCATCCTGATATAATCGACGACGCTCTGCACTTCCTCGTCTGAAATGAAGGCGCCCTGTATGCGGGCCGGCTTCTGGTAATTCTGAGGGTAAAACAGCATATCTCCCTTACCGATCAGCTTCTCCGCGCCCGCCATGTCGAGGATCGTTCTGGAATCCACCTGGCTGGTGACGGAAAAGGCGATCCGGCTGGGCATATTGGCCTTGATCAGGCCGGTAATGACGTCCACGGAAGGTCTCTGTGTAGCGATGATCAGGTGAATGCCGGCCGCTCTCGCGAGCTGAGCCAGGCGGCAGATCGATGCTTCGACTTCATTCTTGGCGACCATCATAAGGTCCGCCAGCTCATCCACAATGACAACAAGCCTTGAGAGGACCTTTTCATTTTCTCCGGCTTCACTCCCCTTGGCGCGGACCATTGCGTTATATCCATTCAGATCTCTGGTGCCTGCGGCAGCAAAGAGTTTGTATCTGCGCTCCATCTCCGCGACAGCCCAGTTCAATGCGGCCGACGCTTTTTTGACATCGGTCACGACCGGGATCATCAGATGGGGAATACCGTTGTAGACACTTAGTTCCACCACCTTGGGGTCGATCATGATCAGCTGCACCTCATCCGGAGATGCCTTGTACAGGATACTCATGATGATCGTGTTGATACATACTGATTTTCCGGATCCCGTAGCGCCCGCGATCAGAAGGTGGGGCATCCTTGCGATATCCGTGACAACGGTCTTTCCGCCGAGGTCCTTGCCGACGGCAAACGCCAGGCGGCTCTTGGCTCCTCTGAACTCCTGGGTCTCAAGAATATCCCGCAGTGAGACCACGGAGGGGTGTTTATTGGGCACCTCAATACCGATGGCCGGTTTTCCCGGGATCGGCGCCTCGATCCGGATATCCACTGCCGCGAGACTGAGTTTGATATCATTGGCAAGGTTCACGATCTTACTGACCTTGACACCCTGTTCAGGCTGCAGTTCGTATCTTGTAATGGATGGACCCTGACTGATATCCGTGATCGTCACATTGACGCCGAAGGTCCTGAGAGTTTCCTGAAGCCTGAAAGCAGTCTCCTTGAGCTCTCTGTCCGTCTCAGCGTTGTGTCCCGCCTCTCCTTCCTTAAGAAGTTTGAAGGGAGGGAAACTGTACTTGCGGTTTTCCTTACTTCTGGTCTGCCCGCTTGCAGCCGTTCTTCCGGCTCCGCTGTTTTTCTCATCACCGCGGTCTCTGTGGACTTCGATTCCCTCCAGGTCCTCGTCGGCGACAGCTTCCCGGGGCTCCGGTTTATCTGTTTTCTGTCTTGCTGTAACTGTTGTTCTGACCGGTGCAGGCGCGGCTGCCTTGTCTTCCCGGGCCGGAAGCGGCGCCTCCTGCGTCCCTCTTTTCTCAAGACCTGCTTCCTCCGCTTCTATTGCGGCCATCTCCTCCTCGGAGAGCGCATCCGCTCCCCAGGGAAGTTCCTGAGCTTTATCAGAAACGGCATCGTCCCTTTTTCTCTGCGCCTGGGCATTAAAAGTAGACATGCCGCCCGCATCCGCAATGTCAGTGGTATTTGCGAAATCGAACCTTTCCGCAGCGCTCTCTTTGGCGTAGATCTTCATCATTCCTCTGTCATTTTCTTCCTGATTAAAGGGAAAATGAAGCGGATCATCGATCTTATCCGTATCCTTGGTCCTTGTAAAGACCGTCATCGTGGCCGGTCCGGAACTTCCGCCAAAACTGACGCCGTCCGTGTCATCGATCCTGATCAGGTTTTCCGATTCCACTCTCACCGTATTGGCATCAGGCCGCAGTATACGGCCGTCGG
>CAMKAA010000152.1 GCA_946410365.1 uncultured Lachnospiraceae bacterium
TCATCTCCTCAAAAGCGTCCCACTTGGCGTCATTGCGATTTCCATTAGTTTCCATGGTCATTTCCTCCCTTTTCGTGCGCTGATATGCGCTTAATTCAATCTGAATACATATTATACCATCATCCGGCCTCTAGCGAAACCCAAATTTCTGTAGTATATTGAATGTTACCGCTCCGAAAGCGGCTAAATCTGTAAATGACGAGGTATAAGATGGATAAAAAAGCGATCAGCGAGATAAGAAAACTCATAAAGCCCGACAGCTGCATCGACAGGATCCGCGCCTGTTATGTAAATGAAGAGGGAGAAGTGATCCGGGAGCTTCACGATTCCCTTGCAGCCATGGAGAAAGAATCTTTGGAAAAATACTGCGAGATCCTCCGCGGCGCCATGTCCGGAAAGCCGGGCCGCAATCTCTTCAACATGGAATTTCCCCTCGAGGAGGAGTCAGAGGGAGGCCGCCAGCAGCTTCTCTACAGACTTGCGCAGTCCGAACTGAAAAACGACGAACTTCTGACACTGTTCTTTGGCAAAGTAGTGGAGAATTTCCGCTGCCAGAGCAAATATCTGATCCTGCTGGTTCACGGCACCTATGACATTCCCGCCAGGGGAAGTGACAACGAGGAAATGGAAGATGCGTCCGACTACGTCTACTCCTTCCTTCTGTGCTGCATCTGCCCTGTGACCCTGATGAAGGAAGGCCTGTGCTACGACGAAGAGGCCTGCACTTTCCTGGACCGCCGCATGGACTGGGCTGTCCAGAAACCCGTCAGCGGATTCCTCTTTCCCGCTTTCAACGACAGACAGCCGGATATCCACAGCCTGCTCTACTACTGCCGCAAGGAAGACGAACGACATGAGGAGATCAGTTCCGATCTTCTCGGCTGTGTCCTGCCCATCCCCGAATCCGGACAGAAGGAACTCTTCAAGTCCATGGTGGAGCAGACTCTCGGCAGAGACTGCACCTTCGAAAATGTCAAAAACCTGAATGACGCGGTTAACGAACTCATCGAGCAGAACAAGGACTCCGGCGAACCCGTCCAGATCGAGAAGGCGCAGATGCGCCGCCTGCTCTCGGAAAACGGAGCCGACCAGTCCGTACTGAGCGATTTCGACGCCGCCTACGACGAAGCGGTAGGCGAAGGCGTCCCGCTTATGGCCGAAAACCTCATCGAGACCACGAAACTTGAGGTGAAATCTCCCTCCCTGAAGATCAGTGTGAAAGCCGACATGGCGGATATGTTAAAGACCAGAGTCATCGACGGTATGGAATATCTCCTGATCCCGGTCGTGGACGAACTGGAGGTCAACGGGATCCGAATCCTCCAGGCCAAAAAAGAAGACAGCGCCAACTGACGCTGTCTTCTCTGTTCATTTTTACCGCAGATCCCTCAGGTCCGCATCTTCGATCGGGACCGTCAGGAGCGCGCCCAGCACAAGCCCGAAGATCAGGCCTCCGATGTGCGCCGCGTTGTCCGTATAAGGGTTTTTAAACCCCGCATAGACTGCATAGAAAACTGCGAAGGCGGCCCTTGCCGGAAGGGAGGAGCCTGCCCGCAGTTTTTTTCTGCCTTTAATGATGAGAATGATCAGCGCTCCCATAACGCCAAACACCGCTCCGCTTGCTCCTACTGAATATGTATTTACCCCCTGGCCCCTGTCATACAGGACAGAAACGATATTTCCCCCTATACCTGACACCAGGTACAGGATCAGATACCGGATGTGCCCCAGGTTCCTCTCCACTGCATTCCCCATCAGGACCTGCACCAGAAGATTGCTTCCGAGGTGGGTCAGCCCGGAGTGCAGGAAGACCGATGTCAGAAGTCTCCAGTACTGCTTCTGCTCCAGCACGAGGTTCGTTCCGCAGCGTCCTATAAGATACAGTCTGTCACCTGCGATCATGCAGAGCACAAAAACTGCTGCCTGGATCACCGCAAGCGCGATATTCATTCTGCAATATTCGTATTTTCGTAACTCCTGCATAGCTGATCCCCGAAAATCAGCGGACGGAGCCAAGGCCGACGCATGCGAAATGAAGCGCGCCCACGGCCTGGGCAAACTGTGCCACCGTAAATACGGGATCTTCCTCAAGCTGCCTCATGAGAGGTGTGATCGCAAGGCCTGAATCCGCGTTTTTCAGCACAAGTCCGGGCTCCCGTGATGCCGCGCCCTCCCGGATCAGGTCAAAACATTCCTGTCTCTTGACCAGTCTCCCGAAAAGGGTTCTCTCCCTGGCCGCCGGGTGGAAGAGATAATCGTTCTCCGCCCAGATGACCGCGATATACTCGCCGATCTCCTTAAAGATCTCCCTGCACACTTCGCTCTCTCCCGAAGCCGCCTTCTCCATAAAGAATTCCAGGCACTCCTTGCGCTTATCGTCAGGTTCTGTGGGCACGATTACCGACTTTCCATCGCCGCTCGCCTCGAAGAGACCTCTGCGAAGCGCTTCCTCATAGATGGCGGGCTCCCTTTCGGGCAGGTATTTGCAGGCAAGACGGAATACACCGGACTGCCCTGTATATTTCTGAAGAGTACCGGGCAGAAGCGTGTTGACATTGAGACAGCTCCGGATGTCCTCCGCGTCATACTGCCTGGCCCCGCGGCTTCCCAGGTCAATAATGCAGTTGTAGCACTCCAGCGGGATCTGCGGTATGGAGCCGTCAGCCAGCACCCATCCGGTGCCGAGTTCCGTGCCCAGGCTGTAGGCGATAAAGCCTTTGGAGACATCACCGCCG
The DNA here is from genome assembly GCA_946410365.1 of uncultured Lachnospiraceae bacterium. The sequence continues at coordinate 2,736 of CAMKAA010000152.1, forward strand.
GCAGCAGCCATCTCAACAGCATCGGTAAAGGCTGCCATGGGTCCGTCGTTGCAGCACATCACCGCTCCGTTCTCAGTCGTTAAAGCCCGGAGCTTCCCGGTCAGACCGGTGAGCTGCGCAAACTGTTCCTCATAGTCCCTGTCGGGATTCTCCCGCAGGCCCTTGGTCTTGGTGGTCTCCCCGCCTACGATCATATTGTGGATGATGGCATCCGGCCAGCTCAGGCCGATCCCGTCCCACTTTCTTCCCGCTCCGAACTGTTTCATAAGGCGCTCCGCCGTCTCCATGACGGGGTCGATGAGCTGTTCCACGCAGGAGAAAGATGCCGGCGCCCAGTTCAATTCCTCACAGTGAACGAGCCTGCCGTCCAGGCTGGCAGCAAACTTTATGTCCGTACCGCCCACGTCTATGCCCAACAGAAAAGCCTTCTGAGCTCTGGCGGGAAGTTCCTCGAAGACAGCGCCTCCCGTGGGTTCCTCCATCGCCTTCGCGTCCTCAGTCTCGTCCCCGAGATCTCTGATCCCGATCGCGAATTTCTCTTTTCCGCCTGTGAGCGCCTTTACGATCCTCTCATTGACATTGAGGCATTT
>CAMKAA010000153.1 GCA_946410365.1 uncultured Lachnospiraceae bacterium
TTGCACGGATCAGGTGATACTTGTTGACACCACGGGTCAGTCCTACGATTGCTCCACGTGCATAGGGATCCCAATAAGGAGCACCCAGGCCGGTGAATGCAGGAACGACATAGCAGCCGTTGGTGTTTTCTACTCTCTTAGCGAAGTACTCGGAATCCGGAGACTGATCAACAATCTTCAGCTCGTCGCGCAGCCACTGGATAGCAGCGCCTGCTACGAATACGGAACCCTCAAGAGCGTACTCAACTTTGCCGTCGAGACCCCATGCGATGGTGGTCAGAAGGCCGTTGTTGGGATACAGAGGCTTGTCGCCGATGTTCATCAGCATGAAGCAGCCGGTACCATAGGTGTTCTTCGCTTCACCGGGTGTGTAGCATGTCTGGCCGAACAGAGCTGCCTGCTGGTCACCTGCTACGCCGCGGATCGGGATAGGGCCGCCGAAGAACTCGGGATCGGACTCGCCGTAGTCAGCGCTGGAAGGTCTTGCATCGGGAAGCATGCTCTTCGGAACTTCAAGTCTCTCGCAGAGCTCGTCATCCCACTCGCAGTTATTGATGTTGAACAGAAGGGTTCTGGAAGCGTTGGAATAATCAGTCGCATGTACTCTGCCCTTGGTCAGTTTGTAGATCAGCCAGCTGTCTACAGTACCGAATGCAAGCTCGCCTCTCTCTGCTCTTTTGCGGAGACCCTCAACATTGTTCAGGATCCAGCGAAGCTTTGTGCCGGAGAAATAAGGGTCAAATACGAGGCCGGTTTTGTGATAAGCGCTGTCAGCGATATCCGGATATTTTTCCATCAGCTCTGCCTTCATATCAGCAGTTCTGCGGCACTGCCAAACGATCGCGTGGTAGACGGGCTGTCCTGTCTGCTTGTCCCATACGATAACAGTTTCACGCTGGTTGGTGATACCGATGGCAGCGATGTCCTTATATGTAGCACCAACATTCTGCATGGCCATACGAGCGACAGAAAGCTGTGTCTGCCAGATCTCGCTTGCGTCGTGCTCAACCCAGCCCGGCTGAGGATAATACTGTGTAAATTCCTTCTGAGCCATGCTGCAGATCTCGCCCTTCTCGTTGAAGAGGATACATCTGTTACTGGTCGTGCCTGCATCCAATGCCATTACATATTTTGCCATAAAATACCTCCTTCTAACTTTGCCGTCACGCCCCCGCATGCCGGCATGTGTCCCCATTACATGAACCATACGTCAGAGCTTGTTGTCGAGATCGCCGCCGCTCCGCTTGCCAGCGCGTGCATGACGTCTTCCTTCTCCTGGATCAGTCCTCCGCAGATCACAGGCACCCTGCTCATCGAGCAGATCTTCCTGATCATCTTCGGAACAATGATGCCGGGCAGGATCTCGATCATGTCGGGCTGGGATTCCCGGTTCTGGTGCGACTGCCTCTCGATATTGATGAGAGCCATACTGTCCAGTACAAAATACCGCAGTACCGTCGCCAGACCGATCTCCTTGGCGTGTGTGATCAGATTTCCCTTCGTGGTGATGATGCCGTCCGCCCTGGTATACTTGCGGATAAAGTCCGTTGAGATATCCCTTGGGCTAAGGCCGTTGATCAGATCCATGTGAACCATGGCGATCTTACCGGAGTCCTTAACTTTTGAAACGATTTCGGCGATGGTGCATATATCTCCATATAATATAAATACAGCATCGACATCAGATTTCAGACACATCTCCAGCCCGGAGTCATCCTTCACAGCAGCCACAATAGGCGCCGCTTCGATCACTTCAACAAATTCTCTACCCATACAATTCCTCATTTTGCATAAAAAAAAGAAAACACGACAATAGCAACAGGATCCCCAATAATCCTCATCACTGCCATATTCTCTCCTCTCTAGGCAAAACACATATTTAACTTGAATATATATTACCACTTTGTTAGTTAATATGCAACATAGAACATAAAACAATTTTCTATTTTTGGTTAATTTTACCACACCAAAGTGCTAAACACCCGGAGCCTTTTGTAATCGTTTTCAGTCTTTTGAAAACAGTACGCTTAGGAGACACCCCCTTTAACAGGTCGTTCCTTTCCGTTGGATTCACTTAAATCGTTTCTTCGCGCAGAAGGGAACCGCCTTCAGAAACTCGCGGTCCGCTCTTTATGACCGAACCGCTCAGACATGCTGGCTTTCGGTCGGAAGGAGCTTCCTCCCTCATTCCCTCCTGCGCGTGCGAAAACGATTTGGTAAAGGAAGGGAGCACATAGTCCTGATGAAATACTCTGAAAGAATGTCAGGCTTTCACCGTATTTCAGCAGGATCTATGTGCTCCTGTACTGTTCAGTCAATGATCCCCATTTCTTTTTTGATCGCTGCCATAAGCTCGCTGAACTCCTCAAAGGCGGGCAGCTGCGGATAATCCTGCTTGATCTTTTCGGTGGTCCTGAACAGGAAACCTGCCTGGCTGGCAAGGATCATATCGAGATCGTTATAGCTGTCTCCGCTGGCGATGGTGTCGAAGCCGATGGACTGCAGAGCCTTTACCGTGCTGAGTTTGGACTGCTGAATGCGCATCTTATAACCGGTGATCTCGCCTGAGGGCGCCACTTCCAGGGAATTGCAGAACAGTGTAGGCCAGCCGAGTTTCTCCATGAGGGGCATCGCGAATTCCGTAAAGGTGTCGCTGATGATGATCACCTGGGTGAAGGATCTGAGTTCGTCAAGAAACTCCCGCGCGCCGGGGAGGGGCTCTATTTTGGCAATGACGTCCTGGATCTCTTTGAGGCCGAGACCGTGCTCTTTGAGGATGCCGATCCTCCACTTCATGAGTTTGTCATAGTCAGGCTCGTCTCTTGTGGTCCTCCTCAGTTCCGGGATCCCGCTCACTTCCGAGAATGCGATCCAGATTTCAGGTACCAGTACTCCTTCCATATCAAGACAGGTAATATACATCGCGTTCTTCCTTTCTATTTGTATTATTGATAGAGCTCCAGAAATTCTTCCAGAGTCAGATCATGCTCCATGATGTAGGCTGCGGCTTCTTTTCCCACATAGCGGAAGTGCCACGGCTCGTAGATGATTCCGGTGATGTCCTCTCTTCCTTTGGGAAAACGCACGATGAAGCCGTATTCATCGCAGTGCCGGCTCATCCACTGATACATTTCTGTATTCTCGAGACTCGCGTCCTTCATCTCATAATAATGGTCCGTGATGTCACAGCACAGTCCGGTCTGGTGCTCGCTGGTACCGGGCCTTGCGACGATCGTCGCCGCTATCGTCTCTCCGTACTCGTCAGCTTTTCTGTTAAAGAGCCAGGTCTGCGTCGCGTAACTGCGGTATCCGGAGGAGAGAAAAA
>CAMKAA010000154.1 GCA_946410365.1 uncultured Lachnospiraceae bacterium
GGCGGAGAGACTATACTACCCGATGAGAAGCAGCTGACAGGACCGAAGGTCGGAGAAAAGACAGTTCATATCGAGGGAATGCACTGCGAGAATTGCAAGAACCGTGTGGAGCGCGCGATCAACCGCATAGACGGCGCAGTGGGAAAGGTTAATCTGAAGAAAAATATCGCGGTTGTCTCTTTTGAAAGAGAAATATCGGATGAAGAGATCAGAAAGGCCGTCGAAGAGCAGGACTACAAAGTTCTCTCTATTGAATGATCGGACATAAAAAAGAAGTCGCCGGGCGGTGACTTCTTTTTTGTCTGCGAATCTGTCAGGGGAGCTCATATCCGTGTTCTGAGAGGGGACTGAGCGAGTTTTCTGAGGGATCATAGTAATAGAAATGCTGTTCCTCGATTTCTTTATTGGGATCGGCAGGATCCGGGATCTCGGTGATCAGCTTCATGAAGATAGCTGTGACAGCAGCGCTGTCGTCCGTCTCAAATCCCTGCATTTCCGTTTCCTTGAGAATGCCGGGAAGGCCAAGACTCCCATAGAGCCTTGCTACATTAGTGCTGAGTGTGATCCCGTCGATCTCGAGGGATTTCAAGGCTTCCTTGCTGGTGATGATCTCGCAGGTACTCTTCTTGCAGGCGAGGGTCATAAGATTATAGTCATCGCCCAGAAGGGAGTGTTCCTCGTACCAGCAGACTGTGCACTGGGGAACACTCTCAGAAGAACCCAAATAAGTGCGGACTACGAACTGTTTGCCTTTCTCGGTCCGCTTACTGTAATCCTTTCGGATCTTATCGACTTCCTTATTCAGTTTGTCCAGTTCCTTCTGATAATCCTCATTCTTAGAGACAAATCTCGGGAACACCGCATCGGAAATGGATGTATCGGAACCGTCCGGCGTCTCCAGATCAATGTGGACGTCCGCAGGCGCCTTTTGGGCGCAGCCTGCTGCCGAGATCGCAAGGATAAGGATCAGGAGAGGAAACAGCAATGGTTTTCTAAGAATCCTCATAAAACGAAGTCCTTTCTTTCAAAGAGATTATAGCAGAATACCAATTATTATTCAGCACCCCGTATAAATATGTGATAGAATGAAAGTCGATTTTAAATATTTGACATAAAGAGGTATTAAATGAGACTTAGAAATATTCCGGGAGCAAGAGAAACGATCGCAGAGAGTCAGTGGATCGTACAGGACCCGGCATTATGCAGAGGAAAGTGGAAAGAGAGATTCGGAAACGAGCATCCGGTCCATTTGGAAATAGGAACAGGAAAAGGAAAGTTTATCAATCAGCTTGCAGTGGAGAATCCCGATATCAACTATGTCGGAATTGAGAAGTATTCAAGTGTTCTGATAAGGGCTTTGGACAAGCTGGATGAGTCACAGATCGGAAATCTTCTGTTTATAAGAGGAGATGCTGAGCTGATCTGTGAATATTTTGGCGAAGGAGAAGTGGAAAAGATTTATCTGAACTTCTCTGATCCCTGGCCCAAGGACAGACACGCCAAGAGAAGGCTTCCCAGCAAGGAATTCCTGCGCAGGTTCGCGCAGATCCTGACAGGGGACGGCACGATCGAGTTTAAGACGGACAACAGGGCGCTGTTTGATTTTGCCGTGGATGAAGTGGAAGCGGGCGGTTTCAAAATACTGCAGATCACGTACGATCTTCACAGTGATCCGGTCATGAATGAAGGAAATATCATGACGGAGTACGAGGAGAGATTTTCTGCCAAGGGAAATCCCATCTGCAAATATATACTGGGAAGGAAAGAATAGTATGAAAAGATTCGGGGAAAGATTTCTCTTAAGTTTACTCTGCGGCTTTCTGATCTTCTCTATGTGCCCGGTCTCTGTATGGGCAGCTGAGGAGACAGAAGAGGAAGAAGTCGACTATTACGCGGAAGCGGAAGCACGCAAGAGTGAAGAGATCCAGAGCAACAGCATCGCAGGATGGCCTCAGGGTCCGGCAATCGGTGCGGAAGGCGCTATTTTGATGGAAGCGGATTCCGGAACTGTGCTCTATGCCAAGAATATTCACGAGCATCTCTATCCGGCGAGCATTACAAAGCTTCTGACGGGGCTTCTGGCTTATGAGAAGCTTTCGATGGACGATATGGTCGAATTCTCGGAGACGGCTGTGTTCAGTATCGAGTTCGGCAGTTCCAGTATCGGGATCGATCCCGGCGAGGCGCTGACTGTAGAACAGAGTCTTTATGCCCTTATGGTCGCATCTGCCAACGAAGTGGCGGCAGGTCTTGCGGAGAAAATGGGAGGATCCCTGGACAAGTTCCCGGATATGATGAACAGCCGCGCTGAGAGTCTTGGATGTACTGATTCGCACTTTACGAATCCGCACGGACTCTTTAACGAGGAGCACTATACCAGTGCTTACGATATGGCTTTGATCGCCAGAGAGTATTTCTCACACGAGGAACTTGCCAAAATAGCGAACGCCCCCACCTATTACATGGCGGCGTCCGACAGGCAGCCTGAGGAGTTCACTCTCTTTAACAAGCACAAGCTGATCAACGGAGAGATCGAGTATGAAGGTATCCTCGGCGGTAAGACCGGCTATGTGGAAATGTCGAGGCAGACTCTCGTGACCTGTGCCGAGAGAAACGGCATGAAGCTTATCTGTGTGATCCTCAGAGAGGAGTCCCCGGATCAGTTTAATGACACAGTCGAGCTGTTTGATTACGGATTTGGTAACTTCCAGAAACTGAAGATCACGGACTACGAGAAAAAGTATACGATCAATAACCCCGGTTTTATGAGACTGGGGAAAGATATTTACGGCAACAATTCCATTCCCTTCACGGTTTCCGGGGAAGGATATGTGTGTATACCCAAAGAGATAGCTTTTGACAGTCTGACTTCCGAGGTCAAATATGACGACACTAAGGCGGAAGAAGCAGTCAGGACATCTGTAGAGGAAGCAGAAGCCGGTTCTACAGAAACCTCTTCCGGAAGCAAAGTCATCGGAACGATCCACTATTCCGTCGGAGACTGGCCGGTCGGAAAGACGAACATTCTCTTCACAGGAGATCTCTCATCCGTCACGATGGACAGTGCGGAGGGAACTGCAGGCAGTGAGAGCGGAGATGCATCCGGGGAGCCTGTACAATACGGAACAGCGCATTATTCAGAGAATAGGAGTTTCGTTGACGGGATCAAGTATTTCTTCAAGGGAATCTTCCACAGCGGCGCGAACGGAACCATGTATCTGGACGTTCCTGCGCTTCTGTTCCTGGTCATCATCGCTTCGGCCATCCTGATCGTAGTGATCTTCATTTTCTCCTACATCAGGTATCTGAACGAAAGA
>CAMKAA010000155.1 GCA_946410365.1 uncultured Lachnospiraceae bacterium
TTCTCATAGATTCTGTATTTGGGGAAATCCTTGGCTATATCACAATCTTTTGCCACAAATTTGGTGAAGCGGCTGCCTGTATCGAGGACCTCCAGCACAGGGCAGGCCTTAGGATTGCGCTGAGCGAACAGCAGGAAATCGTAGGCGTGCTCCTTGCGGAGAATGATGAGGTTCGCCTGGGCATAGCCCGGGCACAGGCCGCTGGTGGGCTCTGTAAACTTGCCCTCGCGGATCAAATGCCGCATCTGTACCGGTGTCAAATCCTTATAATCACTGATCATTTGTTCTTACCTCCCCTTCGTTTCCATTCTCTTTTCTTCCAGGTCTTCTTGAGCCATCCGGAGCGCGAACTGCCGCTGCTGCTCCCATCCGACCTAAGGCCCAGAGGCTTAAAGACCGCGGGTGTGCTCTTCTCGAGGATCTTGCAGTGTTCCTTCCACTTCCAGCTCGCTTCCCGCATCAGTTCCTGCGCTTCCTGCACCGTGCATCTGACAAACTGAACCTTCTGGCCCGGGCGCAGCTGCGCGAACAGGGGGATGTCGACGTTGATCACGGACGCTATTTTGGCATATCCGCCTGTTGTCTGTCTGTCGGCCATCATCACGATGGGCTCTCCGGCACCGGAGATCTGGACGCTTCCGTTTACGATCCCGTCGGACAAAATATCGTAGCCGTCAACAGCCTCGACCTTAGGTCCTGTCAGCCTGTATCCCATGCGATCACTTTGGGCAGTGATCACATAGGAGCTCTCGTAGAAAGTCTGAATTCCCTTTTCTGTGAACATATCCTCCTGAGGACCGGGGATCACGCGTACTTTGGTGATGTCCGGATCATCGGGAGACACAAGTCTGCGCGCAGGCACCCAGCGCCAGGAGAAATCTCTCCTGCCGTTCTCCGGGTGTCTCAGAGCGATCTCATCGCCGGCCATAAGGGCCCGGCCGTGAAATCCGCCGATCCCGCAGCGCAGGTTTGTACTGCGGCTTCCCATTACCATGGGAATGTCCAGGCCGCCGCCCACTGCGACAGATCCGTAGATTCCGACTTTCCCTGTCAATATTTTTACAGTAATTCCTGCCGGCACGCGCACCGCCTTATTGGCCGGATACACTCTGCCGCCGACGTCGATGGAAAAATCTCCGCCGCACACGGCGAGATTCACTGTCTCATCAAATTTCAGCACCGGTCCGATCAGGCAGAATTCCAGCACTGCCTCAGAATCCTTGTTTCCGACCAGCACATTGGCCATTCTGGAAGCGACTCTGTCCATGAAACCGCTCGGCGCGAAGCCGCTGTTCTGATATCCCAGCCTTCCTTTGTCCTGGATCGTCGTGCGGGGGCCGGGGCTGATCACATGCATTGCCATAGTCTTTTACGTCACCCCTCTCTGATCCACTCATACTCATAGGTTCCGTCCTCTACCTTCGCCCGTATCTCCTTAAACTGCTGCTCAGTGATCGGGACAAAGCGGATAAACTCACCTGCTTCATAGAGGATCGGCTTTTCTCTCTCATGGTCATACAGTTCCAGCGGCGTGCGGCCGATGATCTGCCAGCCGCCCGGAGAGACCAGCGGGTAGATTCCGGTCTGGTTGGCCGCGATGCCTACGGAGCCCTTTTCCAGGCGCTCTCTCGGGTTTTTCAGTCTGGGCGTGCTGATGGACTGATCCATTCCGCCAAGATATACAAATCCCGGCATAAATCCGAGCATATAGATCAGGTAGTCCACCGCGCTGTGTCTTTTTATGACCTCCTCCTCGGAGATTCCCGCGTGCTCCGCCACAAAAGGCAGATCCGGGCCGAATTCTCCTCCGTAGCACACCGGGATCACAATAGTCTTTTTCTTTAAACTATCGCTTCCCAGGTCCATCTGCGACAGCTCCAGATCGATCCTCTCAGCGAGCTCGTCATACCCAATGGCCACAGGCCGATAATGAACCATGAGCGTTGCATAAGTCTGAACGTACTCGTTGACGCCCTTGATATTCTTCTTTGTGAGATATTTTCTGGCGACCCGAACGATTCTGCTGATCTCCGGGTCGATGCTGTTTCCGAAAATGATCGTCAGCGCAGAATCTCCCACCGGCAGTATTTTGTAATCCATGTAGTTTCCTTTATATGTGTGAAAAACGGACTTGACCCGTAGCAAATACGCTGCGGGTCAATAGTTCCAATATGATCAATTATTTGCAGATAACGCTCCGGATCAGCCGCTGATCAGCTTCTTAAGTCCGGACATGAACGCGTTCATGTTTCTGGCGGCGATGAAGATGAAGATCGCGATAACGATCACGACCAGAACGTTGAACCAGGTCTTGTTCTTGTATTCCTTCATGATGGCGGCGTCATTGGCCACGATCAGAAGAAGGATTCCCGTAACGGGAAGAAGAATAGCGTTGGCAGCCTGTGCGAACAGAATGATCTGTGTAGGGCTGGCTCCCAGTGTGCAGGTTGCGAAAATACCGAACGCAAGAACGATGATCCAGAAAACTTTGAATCTGGTCTGCTTCATGTCTTCGCCCCAGCCAAGAATACCGGAGCTCGCGAATGCCGCTGCAAGAGGAGCTGTCAGGGTACTTGTGATACCTGCCGCGAAGAGGCCGATACCGAAGATCACGGTAGCCCAGCTGCCCAGAAGGGGAGTCAGAGCCTTAGCCATGTCAGCACCGGAAGCGATGGTTCCGCCTGATGCATGGATTGTCGCTGCCGCGCAGACGATGATCGCCATGGAGATGATTCCGCCAAGTCCGATCGAAATGATCGAGTCAAATCTGGAGTTTGCAAGAGCGTCTTCCTTGTCGTCTGTCTTGCCCCACTTTGTGGAAGCGGAAGCTGCGTGCAGGTAAATATTATAAGGCACGACCGTGGTTCCCATCAGGGCCGCGACTGTCATCCAGTCTCCGCCGTCCGGAACCTTGAATCCGAAGAGGCCTGCAAAAACTGCGCCCCAGTCGGGCTTTGCAGCAAACGCGCAGATCAGGAAAATAATACCCATCAGCACGACAAGTGCTGTGAGGATATTCTCAACGCGCTGATAGCTTCCGGAGAACAGAAGCGCGAACGCGATCACGCCAAGGACCAGAGCGAGCACGATCTTGGCTGTCTGGTTATCCGCAGCGGGGAACGCCGCCTGAATGCCGAGGATCGATCCGGTCAGGTTACCGGTCTCATAAGCGATATTGCCGATAAAGACTGCCGCGATCACGAGGATGGAGATCAGGATCCTGGCTCCCTGGCTCGTAAACTTCTCTCTCAGAGCTTCGCCGAGTCCCATTCCGGAGACAATGCCCAGACGGGCAGCCATGGACTGCATGAT
>CAMKAA010000156.1 GCA_946410365.1 uncultured Lachnospiraceae bacterium
GTCCGTCAAGAGTCATCTGATCGCCTGTGTAAGCGTGGATTGTGCACATGATACCAGCCTTGATGGGAGCCAGATCATTGAGAGCCTTAGCCATAGGAGCCAGGCAGTTGGTTGTGCAGGATGCAGCGGAGATGATCTTATCTTCGCTTGTCAGGGACTGATGGTTTACGTTGTAGACGATTGTAGGAAGGTCATTTCCTGCAGGAGCAGAAATGATGACATGCTTAGCGCCTGCATCGATATGAGCCTGAGCCTTAGCCTTGGAGGTATAGAAGCCTGTGCACTCCAGAACTACGTCAACACCGATCTCGCCCCAAGGGAGCTCAGCTGCGTTAGCCTTAGCATAGATCTTGATGTCCTTGCCATCAACAGTGATGAAATCCTCGCCTGCGGAGACAGTGTCAGCCTTCTCATATCTGCCCTGTGTGCTGTCATACTTGAGCAGGTGAGCGAGCATAGCGGGAGAAGTAAGGTCGTTGATCGCTACGATCTCAAATCCCTCTGCGCCGAACATCTGACGGAATGCCAGACGGCCAATACGTCCGAAACCATTAATTGCTACTTTTACTGCCATGTTTCTTTCCTCCTAAAATAGTTAGAGATGATAATGTAACAAACGCCGGTGTTCTTCATAAACATTTCCTCTGCGAACTATTCCGCCTGCGCGCGTCACTTCCCGCCGATTCGCGCCCGAGAACACCATACTTTGTCGACTAACTCATTTTAACGCATATATAGTATGATTTTCAAGTATTTAACGGAATTTTACACAAATAGCGGCATTAATATAGGCTGGTTTTAGTAACAATTGATTGATACTTTGATAAATAATTGCTAAAATCTCAGAAAGCATTGACGGAGGCGTATATATGAGCATTTTAGCGGATTATCATCTTCATACCGATCATTCAGGAGACAGCGAAGCCCCTATGGAGACCCAGATCCTTGCCGGAATCAGGAAGGGACTGAAGATCATGTGCTTCACCGACCACTATGATCCCGGGTTTCCTTACGAAAATATTCCGGAAGTTACCCCCGGCACCTTTGAGCTGAACTACGCTCCTTACAGAGAAGAGTATCTTAGATTAAGAGACAAATACAGGGACCGGATCGAACTGCGTTTCGGTATTGAGATCGGACTTCAGCCCCACCTCGGCGATTTTCTGGTTTCCTATTTTGCTTCTCATTCCGATTTTGACTTTATCATAGGTTCCAACCACCTCTGCGGCGGCACGGATCCCTATTACCCGGATTTTCTGAAGTCGCGCACGCAGGAGGAGGCACTCGCCCTGTATCTTGAGGACACTCTCATGAATATCAGAGCCTTTCCGGGCATTGACTCGTGCGGTCATCTTGATTATGTAGCCAGATACCTTCCCGACAGAGAGAAGTTTTATACTTATAAAGCTTTCGCCGGACTGATCGATCCCATCCTCAGCGAGCTGATAAATCGGGGTATCGCTTTAGAGGTCAATACTGCCCCTCTCACTAAGGGGATGCAGTATTTTAACCCCCTTCCCGATATACTGGCCCGTTACAGGGAAATGGGCGGTGAACTGATCACAATTGGTTCGGATGCCCATGTTCCGGAAAGGATCGCAGGCCGATTCGCAGATACAGCGCAGATACTTAAGTCCCTGGGATTTGATCACTACGCTGTTTACAGAGAAAGAAAGCCCCTGATGCTCCCTCTGTGAGAGCATCAGGGACTCTTCCCGCAGTGCCCTCATTGACCGGGCATCTGCAACAGCTATTCACTCTTTTTCCTCAGTCGGGATCTCCTCAGCCGCTTCTTCAAATGCAGTTTCCGGAATGTCCTCCCCGGCGGATGATTCCGGCGCGCTCTCCGGCTCCTGTTCTGCTTCGACAGACACTGTTTCCTGAACCGGAGGCTGTGCGGCTGTTACCATTTCCTGAACAAATGGCTGTGCGGCAGAAGTTCCCTCGATCATATTGGGAATCTGTGAGATCTGAATATCCTCATAAGAGATTCCCAGCTGTCTGCGGATAAAATCCATCATCTGCATCATAGAGAGAGTCTGGGCATGAGGTATTTCCGGGCACTCTTTCCAGCCGGATTTCATGGCAGCAGCAAATGCCGCCATCTCAAACTCAAATTCACTCTTTATCCTGCCCCTCTTATACGTAGCTGTCTTATTTCTTCTCGAGTCATAGACTGTCGCCGACGAGAAATTCTTCAAGTCTTCTATAACCATGTATCCTCTGGTTCCCTGAATAACAGCCCTGCTCTCGCCGTTGCCGCTGGTGGTGCAGGACAGCACAGCCATCCTGTCATCTTTGTATTGAAGGACAAGGCTGAGCTGGCGGTCTACCCTCATGGGAGTGAAAGCGCAGGTCGACTGAATCCTCTTGATCTGGTTGCCGAAGATCATAGAGGAAAAGGAGAGGAGAAAATATCCAAGATCTCCCAGAGCGCCTCCTCCCAGGGAAGGCCTCTGAAGTCTGGGGATATTCTCAATATCAGACGCAATACCGGCAGTAAGCATCACCGGTGTTCCGATCGCGCCGCTTGAGATCGCGCTTACGATCTGTTTGAAAAAGGGAAGGAACCTGATGTGCATCGCTTCGACCACAAGAACGTCAAGAGATGACGAGAGGGAAAACAGGCTCTCTGCCTCAGCGGAAGTCAGAGCAATGGGTGTCTCACACAGCACAGGCTTCCCGGCCTCGATGCATGCCCTGACCTGGCCGGCATGTTCGGACGCAGGCGTCGCGATATATACAAGATCCACCTTCTTGTCCGCAAGCATATTCTCCATAGAGTCATACGCTTTCCTGAACCCGTTTTCTCTGCCGAACTGAAGCGCCCTTTCAATGTCTCTTGATACCACAGCGTAAGGCCTGACTGTTCCTGAAGAGTTCAGTACCGCCGTCATTTTGGAAGCCATATAGCCTGTGCCGACTACTGCCGCGTTAAGCCTGCCCAATCCAAACATAGTGCCCCTCGCTTTCGTAAAACGCCTCATGATCCCGGCTCCGTAAGTTCCGGATCTTTCACTTCTGTCACCATTATACTACTGTTCCCGGATTCCGCATCCGTTTTAGCGCACAAAAAAAATGCACCCGACAGGAATCGAACCTGCATTAAAGGCGTCGGAGGCCTTCGTTCTATCCGTTAGACTACGAGTGCATATTTGTCTGAAGGCAGAAAATATATCTGCCTTCAGCCTAATCAATATACCATAACGATTATCAATTGTCCAGCATCGGTACAGTCCTTTCGGATACCTTAAAGTCCCGGATCGCCGCTGTCACATCCGGGAAGGAAGAA
>CAMKAA010000157.1 GCA_946410365.1 uncultured Lachnospiraceae bacterium
CTTTTTACACACAAACTTCGGAATAGTTTTGTGCTCAAAGTGAATAAATCTTTTTCAGGATTTCTTTATTATTCCACTTTCTGCCTTTGAGAGATTCCTCTTTATTAGCCGCCGCCATTGAGTTCGCGAGAGTCTCTATTGTGGCAAATGCATAGAAACCGGATGTAGTTGTCATGCTTTCGTGCCCCAGCATCTGCTGGATATGCGAAAGCGGCATTCCATTTTTGTAAAGATCCATTGCCCTGGTTTTACGAATCATATGGCAATGCGGTTTTTCCGGCATACTGGTACCTTTTTTAACGCATGCGGAAGAGTATTTTTTGATCATCGTCTCTACGGTGTCGTTCGACAGAGCGTGGATGTTTCCATGCGTCCGAGCATAGAATAACGGTGTTTCCGCATTACAACCGACATGGAATTCTTTGATGTACCTTCTCAGATGCTGGATTGTTTTTTCCATCAGGGGAATGTTGCGGTATTTCCTGCCTTTCCCCAGGATTGTTATATATGGCACTTCGGCATCAAGATGAAGCTGGCCCATCGTGAGTTCCAGTAACTCGGATATCCTTGCCGCCGTGTCATAGTAAAGGATGAGCATCATCTGGTTGCGGCGCCCCGTCTTTGTGTTGATGTCCGGCGCGGCCAGCAATGCTTTCATCTGATAGCCCTCAAAGTATTCGATCGTCCCCGGATGCACTCGCAGTGCTTTAACGGTTCGAGCCTCCAGATAAATAGCCATAAAGGCATCGCTGTTTTCGTTTGCTGCGTATTCGAGGAGTGCATTTATCGCTGTAATCCGAAGGTTGCACGTTTTCTCGGCATACTTTTTTGTGTTCAGCATCCAATCAAGAAAGTCGGTTATGTTTTCTTTGCTGAAGTCCTCAAATGAAATATCGGCCCTGCGCAGTTTTTTCTCACTTTCGAGGTAATCGATGTACTTATTGAGGCTGTCACGGTATGCCTTCACCGTATTGGCACTTGATTTCCTTATTTCTGGCAGCCGATGTGAGATGAAATCCTTCGACATGCCCCAGAAAACTCTGCTGTCTCCAGATATGTTTCCCTTTTTCTTCATTCTGGCACCTCCGGGAGGAGATCCTCAAGCGGTGCAGACATCGACTTGTATGTCGGGAAGAATTCCGGGACAAAGTGGAAATAGTATAAAGTCTCGCTGACGCTCTGGTGTCCCATGTAGCGCATAAGATATGGGAGCATTGCGTTCACGTCGAGCCCTTCCGCAGCCCATCGGTTCAGGTTCGCCCAGGCAAAGTGATGTCGGAAATCATACGCCCGGGGTCTGGTCGTTATCACAAAATCAGGGAAAGCTTTCTTCCAAAATCTGCGGAAGTTGGCGGAAACGGCAGTAGAACTGTAAAATCCTGCGCTACTGGGGAAGAAGTATTCACGCCCAGGGAATAACAGGTTTATGTTTTCCTCATATCCGGAAAGATAGTCAGACAGCTCTTGGCTAATAAATATCCTGCGGCTTTTCGGTCCTTTCGACTGCATGACATCAATATATAACTCACCCAGGTGTACATCGCGGCATTCCAGCATACGCGCTTCCTTGCACCGCAGCCCACAGCAATACAACAACCGAAACAATGCAGGAATTACGAGTTCCCGCCCCTTGAAACTCTTGTTGGGCTTTATAAGATCCAATTCCCTGAAGAATGCAGAGATCTCCTCTTCCGTGAAGAAATATGGATCTTCAGGGACAGGCTGGGACACTGTTTTAGGCGGGATCATGTAGGCGCCTCTATATCCCCTGGCCTGAAGGAACCTTGAAAACTCCCTGAGCACAGCAACGCTCCCATAAAGAGTGCCCGCAGCAGTCGATATTTTGGCGAGATAATTATCGGTAACTGCTTTTATTGGATACTGGATACCAGCTTCTGCTTTCTCCGCATAATCCACGTAACGATTCAGCAGTTTTTCCGAACCATCATACACATATCCGATGGATCTTTTATAAACAATGAAGTCCGCTGCGTTTTCCCTGAGGCTCTGGCTATTCAACACGTCCACCTCCTTTCGGAAGGGGAAGTGTGCATTCTGCCAGTTTGGCATCATCAGTGGTGATATAAATCATTACGCTGTCTTTGCTCTTATGGCCAAGCATGTCCGATATGACGGGGAGAGGAATCCCACTCCGGAGCATCCTCGATGCTGCACTATGCCGTGTAATTCTTGTCCCGTAAATGCGGCCGGCCGGTTCTACATCGGAATCATCAACGACATGGAACAGCACGTTCCTGATTCCGCTATGCGACATTAGCGGATTGAATGGCGCAACGGATTTAAGAAAGACAAAAGGCGAATCCGAGACAGGGCGTTCGTTCAGCAGGTAATCTACCAGAGCGTTCCCGATTGCATTAGAAATCGGAATGTCGTGGGCATGCCCAGTCTTTTCCTGGATGATGTGGATACAATTATGCTCCCAGTCGATGTTGTGCAGCTGCAATCCGCATATATCAACAGCTCGTAGCCCCGTGTTAAGTGCCAGTATCGTAAGGGCCTTGTTCCGGAACGAAATATTTTCCGATACATCAAGATGTTTTATGATCGTATTGTATTCCTCGTCCGAATAGACTTTGAGGATGTCCCTCTTTTTGGGAAGATGTTCGGGTATTTCACAAAGGAATCGGTCAGTTGCAGGATTCATACCAAGAAATATTTTCAGGCCCGGCATGTGTGCGCCAAGGCTTGTCGGCTGATATTTCTCAGAGCAGATGACCGTTATGAAAGCCAGAACATCGCCGTTCCGGATATCAGAAATATCTGTATACTTCTTGCTTTCAAGGAATTCGATAAAGTAATAGGTAAATCTCCGGTATCCATCGATAGTGTTGGGCTTGAGTCCTTGTTCGACCAGCTTATCCACAAAGCAGTTGAACCGTTCTCTTAAAACATTTGAAGTGATTGGGAAACAGGCTGACTGCAGTGCCGGCGACCAGTCTGCCTGACCCGTAGCCAGGAAAGTCTCTACAAACTTGATGCACCTGGCGTAAGCAACTGTTCGTTCATGATGGTAGCGCTTTGTGTTTTCAGGAATGATGTGAGAATCATCATTAATAAAGGCTTCCCCAAGCTCAGACGTGTAGTGATCTTCCCCCCTTTCATTCGCCATCCGGCAAAGCCGATGGAAAAGGACAGCATAAAACCCTCTTGTTGTTTCAGCGAACCCTGATGTTTTCATCTGTTCAAGAATCACATCAGTGAGTTCAGTTAGAGATAGATTCGATCTATCCATGCATCTCACCTCCTT
>CAMKAA010000158.1 GCA_946410365.1 uncultured Lachnospiraceae bacterium
CCGGTGAGATAATCCGCCGGATCATATCCGAATGTATTGGAATCTCCGTAGAAAAAAGCCTTTTTCATTGCTCTTCCTCCCAAAAAGAGGAGACAGCGAATCGTCCTCTGTCTCCTCTCAATATCCTTTACAGGTTCGCTGCTCCGATCATGCCCGCATTACTGCCGAGCTCTGCAGCCGCGATCTCCGGAATCTTGCCGTTAACGCCGCCGAAGCAGTCTCTCTCCATGATCTCGCGGATCGGTCCGATCATGGTCTGGGCGTATTCGCTCATGGCGCCGCCAAGCAGGATCAGCTGCGGCCGGAACATGTTGACGATGTTGACAATGCCGGTCCCCAGCATTTCTTCATACTGCTGCACAGTTTCCTGCAGATCAATGTTTCCTTTCGAAGCTCCCCGGAAGATCTCCTCCGGTTTCATCTTGCGGCCTGTGGCTTCCTCTGCCGAGCGCTGCAGCGCGGGTACCGATACATAAGCTTCAAGGCAGCCCTTTCTTCCGCAGGTGCAGCGTCTTCCGTTCACGCGCACAACCTGGTGTCCGACTTCGCTGCCGCCCATGATGCCGCCCTCAAAGACCTGGCCTCCCAGGATAATGCCGCCGCCTACGCCGCCGCCGAGAGTGAACATGACAACGTCGGAGTAGTCCTTGCCGGCGCCTGCCACCGCTTCGCCCAGGGCCGCGCAGTCCGCGTCATTCGCTATGCGGACCGGGCAGGGAATAACACGCCCAAGTTCCTTTACCAGATCCACATCCCTCCAGCGCAGGTTGTTGGAATAGATCACTTTTCCTTCGCGCCTGTCGATGGTTCCGGGTACGCCTGCGCCAACGCCAATGCACTGATCCAGCGGGATCTCCTGCTCTTTTAGAAGATCCAGTGTCGCCTGCGCCACTTCGTCGATAAACTCCGAAGCATCCTTCACCACATCCGTGGGGAAAGTGCGCATCGCGATGATCTGCTGGTGGTCGTTTACCAGTCCGATCTGCGTCTCGGTGCTGCCAATGATGACGCCCGCACGGATCGGGCTTGCTTTCTCGCGGATCGTGGTGAGCAGAGCGTCGCATCTCCCCTCGATCTGCCAGTCGCCGCTGCCTGCTGCCAGGAAGAAGCTGTCTCCTTTGCGGTAGGATACCGACTCGCCCTTGCAGCTGATCTTGCCTTCGCCGTCCAGGATCAGAATGCTCAGGAAGGATTCTCCCGTAACAGTTCCCTGCATGCGGTATGTGAGTCTTCCGTCCAGGTTCAGTTTGTCGACTGTAAAGTAGTCGCAGTCCGCCACATGCGGGTACTCGCTGCCGCTCTTAATGATCGGAACGCGGCTGGTCACCGCCAGAGCCTTCTCGATGTGCAGGTCGCGCTTCTTGCCGTCCTTGCCGACGCGGCCGTAATCGTACACGCGATAGGTTACATTGGAGTTCTGCTGGATCTCGGCGATCAGGATCCCCTTGCCGATTGCGTGAAGGGTGCCGGACTCAATGAACAGGACGTCGCCCTTTTTCACGGGGACAGCGTTGAGCACCTCAAGCAGTGTGTTCTCCTCGATCCTCTTAGCGAATTCTTCCCTTGTGATCTCCTGTTTGAAGCCGTAATACAGGAACGCGCCTTCCTCAGCGTCGAGAACGTACCACATCTCTGTTTTGCCATACTGGCCTTCGTTCTGAAGCGCGAATCCGTTGCTCGGGTGGACCTGGATCGACAGGTTATCCTTCGCGTCAATGAACTTGGTCAAAATAGGGAATTCCCGGAATCTGCGGCAATGGGTTCCAAGCACTTCCATCCCCTCTGCCTCAAGATACTCCCGAAGGGATTTTCCCTTGTAGGGTCCGTTCATGATCATGGACGGGCCGTCAGGATGACAGGAGAGCTCCCACGCCTCTGCGAGGATGTCTCCTTCATATTCAACATTATACTCATCTACCAGTCTGTGCCCGCCCCACAGATAGTCCTTGCAGGCCGGTTTTAATTTCAGAATACTCATGCCCCACCTCGTATCACACTGCTTTTTTACTCTGATTCGGTATTGATCTGACAGTATACAGACATTCTCATACAGAATAATAGTAGCTATATTCTGACAACAAATCAAGCGCGGTATCACACCTTAAATATTTACCCTTGCGGCATCCTTTCAGGATTATGTACTATAAAAAAGAACATAAACCCGAGGCGCCGTTAACCAAAAAAGAGAGTGCGGCGGCGCCGGCAGTACAGCACTCCCGACAGAGGTATTAATTATGAAAAACGACAGATGGGTATATTACAAAGACGTAAAGCCGCAGGATATGGGAGGCGGAGTCACCCGCCGCGTTCTGGCTTATTCGGATGATCTGATGGTAGTAGAGAACACTTTCGAAAAAGGCGCCGTCGGATCCCTCCATCATCACCCCCACACACAGATCACCTATGTGGCGAGCGGGGCTTTTGAGTTCGAGATCGACGGCGTAAAGAATGTCGTAAGAAAAGGCGACACAATGCTCAAGACCAATGACGTCATCCATGGATGCGTGTGTCTTGAAGCGGGCGTTCTGCTTGATATCTTTAACCCTTACCGTAAAGACTTTGTAGAAGACTAAGACGCGCTGTTGAAAGCCGTTTGGATGCTGCGTCAGCTGTGACGTTTTATGGGCACTGCCCTCTCAGCCATCGCCTTCTCTATCTTTTCAGAGCTCCAGCCTGCTCTCTCCATGCCTGTCGGACAATTCGGGGCAGAGAGAGGGCAGTTGCTGCGGCAGCCGCCGCAAAAACCAGTGGGTTGTTCTGCTGTTTTTTTATTAATATCTTTATCCATTGCTATCTCCTCTTATGCGTTTCTTACTATTAGTCAGCTTCTCTTAAGATTATACCAACCACATTGTTCGTTATCAAATTGCCTGTTCTTACGAATTATCAGGCAAAAAACAGAATCGTAACGTGTTATAATGTCTGTCATACAGTAAACAGCAGAGGAGGTCTTTACTGCATGGCAGCCTTTTTTGGTGCAAATGAAATTTGGAAATCGTATGAAGGGGACGGCAGAGAGCCCGTCGTTCTGGCAGGCGTGCGCGAAACAGATGTAAAGGTACCGGTCTCGGAAGAAGAATTCGCCCACTCCCTGGAAGAGCTCGCCGAGCTTGCGAAAGCCTGCGGAATGAATCCGGTGGACACCGTTACGCAGACACTCTCCCATATCAATACCGGCCTCTATGTTGGCGCCGGAAAGGCAGATGAGATCCGGATCAGCGCTGAAATGTTCGGCGCGGAGCGGGTCATCTTCAA
>CAMKAA010000159.1 GCA_946410365.1 uncultured Lachnospiraceae bacterium
ATACTGCTGTACATGCCACCTCCTACATACAATAATGCCTTGTCACTGTTGCTATTAAGTTTTGCTTCTTGAGGATTTTTCCCGGAACCGGAAAGAAAGCTCAGATGTGTTTGGTCCAAATCCCTTAAGAACAAGCGGGATTTGTAAGATAGGACAATTATAGAGACCTGACCCACAACAGTTCAACATCTAAAAAAATAATATTTGATTTATTTCGCCCAAATCGGCTATTTTGTCAAAATATCGAGTTTTTTTATCTATTTTTCCAGAGAAATTAATCGGCATAACCTGTTTTTTTACCCTTTACTGGTGGAATTTCCACCAGTAAAGGGTTATGAGAAAGGGTACTCGCAAGGTCTGAGACTATAGGTACGTGTTTATCTGTCTCTTTTTCGGCGGATTTTCCACCAGTAAAGGGAGAATGGAGGCTCTATGCCGACAAAAAAAAGCCGGGGCTTCCCCGACTTTTTTCCGGGCTCCCCCGGCTTTTTATAGTAAATAGTCCGCCATTACAAAGTTGGCTACATCCATTCCATATTCTGTCAACGAAATCCTATGACCAGGAGTCCGGCAGATCACATTCTGATCCAAATGCCTTTGCAGCACGCTTCCGAAAACTTCTTCTAACTTCACTCCGAAACGCATTTCAAATTCTTTTTCGGAAACGCCGTCCGTCATACGAAGTCCGAGGAACATGAACTCCTCCATGCGGTCCTTCTGAGTAAGCGTTTGTCTTTCGCGGCGCATTGTCTCCGCAGAATTAAAACCGTTTATGCTCATTACGGCAGACCGATAAGCATCCATTTGATCCGGGTTTTTAAACCGTTCGCCTCCAAGATATGAGGATGCTCCAAGTCCCATTCCGAGGTATTCGTGTCCGGTCCAGTAGCCGCAGTTATGCCTGCACTCATATCCCTCTCCGGCATAGTTCGAGATCTCGTAGCGCCGATATCCCTTTGAAGCCAGATACTGTTTCGTGAAGTGATACATTCTGCGGTCTTCTTCCTCAGAAGGAAGATCCGGCAGTTTCCCGGCGTCCAGTAATGAGGAAAGAGGTGTTCCCTCCTCGATGATCAGGCTGTAAGCCGAGATGTGCTCGGGTCCGAGCGACACCGCTTCCTTAAGTGTATGGGACCAGGTTTCGATATTTTGACCGGGCAGCGCTGACATCAGGTCCAGATTGATGTTGGCAAATCCGGCTTCCCGCGCGGCAAGAAAGGTCTCCCGTGCTTCTGCGGCTGTGTGGATCCGGCCCAGCAGGCGCAGTTCGGAGTCGTCAAAAGACTGCACACCTATAGAAAGCCTGCCTATGCCGGCAGCTTTGAAGCCGCGGAGTTTTACCGGATCCACAGTGCCCGGGTTAACTTCCATGCTGATCTCAGCGTCCGGAAGGACCTGATAGAAAGAACGGATCGCTTTCATCACGCGGACCGACTGAGCGGGCGCCATCAGAGAGGGGGTCCCTCCACCGATGAAAATCGTGTCCACAACTGCGGCATTCTCAGACTGCGCGATCGTTTCATGAGCACGCAGTTCGATCTCGCGGCAAAGCAGGTCAATATATTCTTCTCTCGTCTCTTCGCCGGCCGGTCCCGACAAAAAATCACAATACCTGCACTTTCTCTCGCAAAAGGGAAAGTGCAGGTACAGGGAGACCGGTCCGCTGCGGATGTATTTGCTCATACCGCACCCGTCCTCTTAGTTTCCGGCATCAAGTTTCAAAACGTTCATGAACGCTTCCTTCGGGATCTCTACATTTCCGACGATCTGCATTCTCTTCTTGCCTTCCTTCTGCTTCTCCAGCAGCTTCTTCTTTCGGGAAATATCGCCGCCGTAACACTTGGCAAGAACGTCCTTGCGCAGCTGCCTGACAGTCTCGCGGGCGATAATGCGTCCGCCGACCGCCGCCTGGATCGGCACATCGAAGAGCTGTCTCGGGATTTCCTCCTTGAGCTTCTCGCACATCTTGCGTCCGCGCTCGTAAGCGCCCGCAGCGTGTACGATAAAGGAAAGGGCGTCCACAGGTTCCTTGTTTACAAGGATATCCATTTTGACCAGCTCGCTGGTCTCATAACCCTTGAGGTCATAGTCAAAGGAGGCGTAGCCCCTCGATCTCGACTTAAGGGCATCAAAGAAATCATAGATGATCTCGTTGAGGGGCAGCTCGTACTTGAGCACCGCGCGGGTCGCTTCTATGTATTCGGTGTCCAGATAGCGGCCGCGCCTCTCCTGGCACAGCTGCATGATAGGTCCGATAAACTCTGTGGTCACCATGATCTCGGCGCTCACGATGGGCTCTTCCATGTGCTCTATTTTGGCCGGATCGGGCAGGTTTGAGGGATTGGTCAGCTCGATCATAGTGCCGTCTGTCTTATAGACTTTGTAAACAACGCCGGGCGCTGTGGAGATCAGGTCCAGATCGTACTCTCTCTCAAGCCTCTCAAGAATGACTTCCATGTGAAGCAGTCCCAGGAATCCGCAGCGGAATCCGAAACCGAGAGCCAGAGACGTCTCCGGTTCAAAAAACAGAGAAGCGTCGTTGAGCTGCAGTTTCTCCAGCGCGTCCCGAAGATCCGGATACTTGGCGCTGTCCGCCGGATAGAGGCCGCAGTAGACCATGGGCTGCGCTCTCTTATAACCGGGAAGGGGCTCCGCGCAGGGGCGCGTGTGCTCTGTGACAGTATCGCCGACCCTTGCGTCCTTGATGTTCTTAATGGAGGCTGTGAAGTAGCCGACCTGTCCCGCCGCCAGCTCGTCGCAGGGGATGAACTGGCCCGGGCCGAAATATCCCACTTCCACAACTTCGACGACCGCGCCGGTCGCCATCATGCGCACCTGCATGCCCTTTTTGATCACGCCGTCCCTGATCCTGCAGAATACGATGACGCCGCGGTAAGAATCATAAAGAGAGTCGAAGATCAGTGCCTTGAGCGGCTCCTCGGCGTTCCCCTCGGGAGCAGGGATCTTTTCCACCACTGCTTCCAGCACATCCTCGATGCCGATGCCCTGTTTTGCCGAGATCAGAGGGGCGTCTTCCGCCTCAATGCCAATGACATCCTCGATCTCATGCCGCACCTCCTCGGGCATTGCGCTGGGAAGGTCGATCTTGTTGATCACAGGGAACACGTCCAGATCGTGCTCGAGCGCCAGATAGACATTGGCCAGTGTCTGGGCCTGTATTCCCTGCGTCGCGTCCACAACAAGGATCGCGCCGTCGCAGGCCGCCAGCGAGC
>CAMKAA010000160.1 GCA_946410365.1 uncultured Lachnospiraceae bacterium
ACAGCTACGCCCTTGCCGCCCTTGAAGTTCATATAGAAGGGGAAATCGTGCCCCAGCACAACGCCCATAAACGCCCAGGATTTAAGAAGGTACACTGCTTCGGGATGAGACTTGCCGAAAAGGGCGCCTACTAAAAGGAGCGCGATCAGGCACTTGAGCATGTCGCCCGCAAAAACGAGAAGGCCTGCCTTGGTGCCCAGGACGCGGATCGCATTGGTCGTTCCCGCGTTTCCGCTTCCGTATTCGCGGATATCAATGCCCTTCATCCTGCCCAGAATGTAAGCAGTCTGAAAACATCCAAATAAGTATCCGAGTGCCAGACATAAAACTCTAAGTCCTATCATCACATTTCCTCCCTCTGCCGTATCTTACACGGCTTCTTAATGTGTTTTTTTCTCTTATTTCTTCTCCTCGCCGCGCTCGCGCACGATGAATTTAAGAGGTGTTCCCCTGAAACCGAATGCGTCCCTGATCCTGTTCTCGAGGTATCTTAAATAGGAGAAATGCATCAGTTCCTTCGTATTGACAAACAATACGAATGTCGGGGGCTTCACTGCCACCTGGGTCGCGTACATGATCTTGAGCATGTGACCCTTGTCGCTCGGCGGCTGCTGCATCACGCAGGCCTCGCTGATGATCTCGTTGAGGACGCCGGTCTGAATACGCATGTTCTGGTTCGCACTCACAAGATCGATCTCGTCATAAAGCTTTACCAGTCTCTGTCCGGTCTGCGCCGAAATGAAAATGATCTCCGCATAGGAGAGGAAGGACAGAACGGAGCGGATCTTTTCCGTGAATTTCTTCACGGAGTGGTTGTCTTTCTCCACAAGGTCCCATTTGTTGACTGCGACGATGACGGCTTTGCCTCTCTCGTGGGCGATCCCGGCGATCTTGGCATCCTGTTCTGTAATGCCCTCCTGCGCGTCGATCACGAGGATCGTTATGTCCGCTCTCTCGACCGCGCCTACCGTGCGGACGATCATATAGCGCTCAAGGTTCTCTTTGATCTTATTCTTGCGCCGAAGTCCCGCCGTATCGATAAAAACGTATTCCTTGCCGTCGTGCTTTACTCTGGTATCGATGGCATCCCTGGTCGTCCCCGCGATATCGGAGACAATGACTCTGTTCTCGCCGATCAGACGGTTTACGATCGACGACTTACCTACGTTAGGTTTACCTACAACTGCCACATAGATCGCGTCGTCCTCTTCCTCCTCACCGGTCCCTGCCCTGAAGTTTTTCACTACTTCGTCGAGCATGTCGCCGATCCCGGTGCGGTTTGCCGACGAGATCGGGAAGGGATCTCCGATTCCCAGATTATAGAACTCATATACATCCGCCATCTGCTTAGTGGGATTGTCCGTCTTGTTGACACACAGGACCACCGGCTTCTGCGCCCTGCGGAGCATATCCGCCACTCTCATGTCGGAGTCCACAAGCCCTGTCTTGAGATCCACCATAAATATGATGACATCAGCCATATCGATCGCGATCTGGGCCTGCTCCCGCATCTGGGAGAGAATGACATCGCCGGAATCCGGCTCGATGCCGCCTGTATCGATCAGTGTAAAATCATAATTGAGCCAGCTGCAGTCCGCGTAGATCCGGTCTCTCGTTACGCCCGGCGTATCCTCCGTGATGGAAATCTGTCTTCCCGCCAAAACATTGAAGAGCGTCGATTTGCCCACGTTGGGCCTTCCGACCACTGCCACAATAGGCTTATTCTTTTTCTTGCTCATTATATACCTTTCTGTTAAGAATCCATATGTCTCTATATTTTATCCAATCTGGCCCTCAATGTAAACAACGCTTTTGCTTGTATTTCTCGTCTTCTGCCTATAGAATGATATTGAACTGCAGGCTTTACGGCTTTGCGCCGTGCACACTTCCTGTTTAAAATCATTTATGAAGGAGATTTCATGGCCACAGAACACGTATTACACGACAAACTCGAGCAGACCAGCAACCCCGTTGCGCCTCTTGCCCTGATCGTTCTTCCATCCGCGGAAAAACTCGGTGAGAAAATAAACAAATGGATCCACTACTTCCGTTTTGGCGACCACAATGCTCATCGGAGCGATCCCACTTATGAGGGATACTATGAGGAAGATTACAGACTTCCTCTCACTCTTCCCCGCTTCTCGACCGGCGAAGGAAAGGCAGTGCTTCAGGATTCCACCAGAGGCAAGGACGTCTACATTATCGTGGATATCACTAATTACTCCATAACCTATAAGATGAACGGTTTCACGAATCACATGTCCCCTGACGATCATTTCCAGGATCTCAAGAGAGTGATCGCAGCCATCAACGGCAAGGCCCACAGGATCAATGTCATCATGCCTTTCCTGTACGAGGGACGCCAGCACAAGAGAAGCGGCCGGGAATCTCTGGATGCCGCTATCATGTATAAGGAGCTCTGCGATCTGGGGATCAAGAATTTTATCACTTTTGACGCCCATGATCCCAGGATCCAGAACGTCAATCCCCTTGTGGATTTCAATAATTTCACATCCCCCTATCAGTTCCTCAAATCCCTGATGCGCTCTGTCCCGAACCTGATCGTGGATAAGGAGCACATCGTAGTCATCTCCCCCGATGAGGGCGCGCTGGACAGGACTGTATATTTTGCCAACGTGATCGGTGCGGATACGGGAATGTTCTATAAGAGAAGGGATTACTCTACGATCGTCAACGGCAAGAACCCCATCGTGGAGCACAGATTCCTGGGCACAGATCTCGCCGGCAAAGACGCTATCATTATCGACGATATGATCTCCTCCGGCGGATCCATTCTGGATACCTCCCGTCAGCTCAAGGAGAACATGCACGCGAGAAGAGTCTTTCTGTGCACCACTTTCGGTCTGTTCACGGACGGTCTGGAGGTCTTCGACAAGGCTTACGAGAAGGGATATTTTGACAAGCTCGTCACTACAAACCTCACTTACCAGCCTCCGGAACTGGCGGACAGAGTGTGGTTTGAGCCCGCTGACATGAGCAAGTTCACCGCGATGATCATCGACTTCATCAACCACGATATCGGTATCTCCAATATGAGCACCTCGACCGATAAGATCCACGGGATCCTTGAAAAGATCAACCGCAACGAGCAGAGCGAGTTCGAGCAGATGCAGTTCGAACAGACAGAGTTCTGAGATATCGGAACATATAAAACGGCGCATAAAGAGAGGCCGGGAAGCGCGGGTAAACCCGCTGCTTCTCAGCCTCTTT
>CAMKAA010000161.1 GCA_946410365.1 uncultured Lachnospiraceae bacterium
TGTTCCGATTCTCTTTCCGTTCTTCCATTTCGCCTTTCTCAGAAACAAGCGCCCGAAGGGGCGCTTGTCTCGAATTCCTTTCTGAATAGGGCTGATCCGCTCAGCCTCAATATTCGAATTGCTTCATATACTTCATGTATTTGACGACCATCAAAGCGATCTTGAATGTGATGGCATCCTCAAATACGCGAAGGTCGAGCCCCGTGCTCTTCTGAAGCTTGTCCAGACGGTAAACCAGCGTATTTCTGTGAATAAACAACTGTCTCGATGTCTCGGATACGTTCAGACTGTTCTCGAAGAACTTGTTGATCGTAGCGAGCGTCTCCTGATCGAACTCCTCGGGATTCTTGCCCTTGAAGATCTCTCTTATGAACATCTTGCAGAGCGGAATAGGAAGCTGATAGATCAGCCTGCCGATACCAAGCTCGTTGTACGCGATCACAGTGCGGTCCTCAAAGAAGATCTTGCTGACATCCAGCGCCATCTTAGCCTCCTTGTAGGAGCGGCTGACTTCCTTGATCTCGCCCACGACTGTGCCGTATGCGATGCGCACGCCGCCTATGCCAAGCTTTCTCAGGTGCGCATCTATGGCGTTCGCCGTCTTCTCAATATCCTTGATCCTGCTTCCGTCCGTAAGATCCTTGACCACCACGACATTGCTCTCATCTACCGCGGTGACAAAGTCCGTCGTCGTAGTGCCTATGAATTCCTGTACCACTTCCAGCACATTTCTGTCGCGCTCAATGCCCGTCTCCACGATCATGACGACTCTCTGGGCGTCAGAAGCGATGTGCAGCTTCTTGGCGCGGCTGTAAATATCGATCAGAAGGAGGTTGTCCAGGAGCAGGTTCTTCATGAAACTGTCCTTGTCGTAGCGTTCCTTGAAAGCGCTCATCAGCCCCTTGAGCTGGAATGCCGCCATGCGCCCGATCAGCAGGGAACTGTCTGTCTCGCCGTAAACAACGATGACATACTCCAGCTGCTGCTCGTCCATTACCTTAAAAAACTGATAAGGGCCCGCCGACTGGCTGTCCGCAGGTGAATTCGCAAAATCCGGGATCGCACTCGCCGCATTCGCGAACACAGGTGCAGTGACCGCCACCTCTCTTCCATCGGAATCCATGATCCCGAGTTCAAGATGCGATATTTCCTTGATTCCTTCTATTGTGTTCTGTAATACCTGATTTGAAACCATGTCCCCCCCACGTTTTCGTAATCAACCCCACAGTTTACGATGCAAAGAATTTACCGTCCATTATATTTTAGACTATAATCATACAAAAATCCATAAAAAATAGTGTAAAATTTGTGTATTATTGATAAATTATACCAAAAAGCCATGCGGAAACCGCATGGCTTTCACTGTAGTCTTTCTAAGTCTTGCAATCATTTCATCCGGATGCTGTCCGGGCCGATCTCTATTTTGCCAAGCTTGAGAAGGTGCCCTACGGCTCTCTTGAACTCATTCTTGCTCATCTGCATCTGCTCGCGGATGATCTCGGGCGCTACCCTGTCGTTGAAGGGAAGGACGCCTCCGTTCGCGTTCATCCTGGCAATGATGCGGTCCATATCGCGGTCCATCTGAAGAGGCGCTTTCTCGCGGATGCTCAGATCCAGCTTTCCGTCAGGCTTGACCGCCGTCACTCTGGCGGAGATCACATCTCCGACGCGCAGGTCTCTCACCAGCTCCCTTCTGGGGATCAGCGCAGAGAACATGCTGTCCACTGCGACAAAGGCTCCGAAGTTGCGGCTGGTCTCATAGACGACGCCCGTCACCTGATCGCCCGTCCTGTATGGGCTCTCCTTGCTGAGATAAGGATAGACATTCATCGTGGCGCAAAGTCTCTCACTCTTATCCAGGTATACGGCCACCAGAACTTCCTGTCCCTCTTTGACCCTCTCCCTGGGCTGCTCATGGAAAGGAAGCAGCAGATCCTTGTCGAGCCCCCAATCCAGGAAAGCGCCGATCCTGCCGACCTGGAGCACAGTCAGATAGCCCACCTGATGGAGCATGAGTTTGGGCTTTCTGCGGGTCGCGATCATTCTGTCCTCGGAGTCCTTGTAGAGGAAGACTTCAAGCTTGTCCCCTTCAGATACACCCTCAGGTACCTGGGAACGGGGCAGAAGAACACGTCCCTCCTCCGGATCCTCTCCTTTGAGATAAATACCAAACGGCACTGTCTTTTCAACTGTCAGTGTCTGAAGTTCACCCAGTTTCATTTTCCCACCTCTTTACACAGCTTCATTTCCACCACTGCATACGGCTTGCCTTCGTCATCGTTCATGCTCACCAGGTATACATCCTCGGCGGTCCGGTAGATCACCGGCGTTATGTGGTCTCCAAGCACGGCCTGGCGCCTGTATTCCACCCGCAGTTCTCTGATCTCGCTGTCCGCGGGCAGATACATCACTGCGAAATGCACATACTGCGCATTGTTCATATGTTGATTAGTATCAAGATGGTGCATTCTCACCACAACATCTTCTTTTCTCTCACCGCCCTCTTTGGGGACGGCGATCTTTCTCGGACTGTATTTCATGTCCAGCTTCGGAGCGAGATCGTACTTCTCTATGATCTCTGCCGGAACCCTGATCGGATACATCTTCTCCATATCCAGCAGAGTCCACACCGAATTGGCTGCAGCCAGCCGCTCGCCTTCCTGAGTCTCCATCATGAAATTTCTTAATCCCATGAGTCCCTTGAACTCATAAGGCTGCGTGCCGATCCTGACCGCTTCTCCCATGACGGGGCGTCTCATAAAATGGATCTGCCAGTAATTGATCACCCAGGCGATCCCCCGCTCAGTCATGTAATCGAGTCCGATCCCCAGGTCCTCCGACTGAAAAGACGTGCAGTCCTGAAAGTAGTCGATCGTCTTCTCCGCCGTCAGTTTCCGTCTTCTGTCGACTTCGCTGTATCTGATCCGTCCGTCAAATGTGTACATTCTCTTTTTTCCTGTTCCGTCAGTATTTTGCCCCTGTCTTAGCCGATCAGGACGCCCTCGGAGTTGAAGTTATAGGTCTTGCCGTTGATCTGCCAGCTGCCGGTGGCCGCTCTTCCGCCTGCGGAAGGACTGAAGAAATACTTCTTGCCGCCCGTGGTGATCCATCCGAGAGTCATCTGTCCCTGGGAGCCAAAATAGTACTTCATCCCGTCTATGGTGCAAAGTCCGGTCTTCATCTTGCAGTCGCCGCCAAAGTAATAAGTCTTTCCCT